>CAZYMD010000013.1:0-39820 GCA_964649005.1 uncultured Pirellulales bacterium | reverse complement strand
GCCTGCGGCCTTGCGGTCTACGAATAGCAGATAATCAGCAGAACCTGTCTTGAGGGGGAATTGGTTGCTCTATCTAATCCAAACTAAAATTGGGGCTGTGAGCATAACGCTTATGGCCCTTTTTCTCTATCCCTGCCTACACGCCCTTGCCATCTTCGGCCTTAGTTGTTCAGGGTAGTAGGAGCTTCGACGCTACGTCGATTCCGCTATTCTTTAGATGATTCCATCAAGCGGACAATACGCTCTTTTATCTCTTCAGAAAGTGATGGCCAAGCCTCGATCAGGTGCTGCAGATCGAGGTGTTCTGACATGCAAATGGCACCACTGGCGGCACAGACAGAGTTGTCGCTTTCGCTAAGTGCTTTATCTTCAGGGGGCTTACGGTTTCCCTGCTCTGGTTTTGTAAACCAGTGGTTGTCGGTTCGAATCCGACCGTTGGCTTTGGCAAGCGAGCTTGCCATATCGCAATTATCCGCCTCATATCTGCCGAAATCCCGATGCATTTTCCGCAAATCAAAGAGCAATAACACAAGCATCCGGTTAATTCAGAAGGCGGATATTTAATACCTATACCCGCGTCGCTCGGTCAGATTGGCCGGAAGTTCATTTTGCAGAACATTCTTGCGAATTTTGTCATTCCCGCGAAAGCGGGAATCCAGGCTGTTTCGTTAGACTCCATAAGGCTGATCGGCTACAATTCACTGCGAATACAGATTATCGGATTCTGCGAAAGGAATGGTATGAATGTTCGGCATGTGTTTGGAATAGTGGTTATCGCATTATTGGGATTCGCGGTTGCGGTGGCGGGCTATGAGAGCGATCCATTCGTTTTCAAGCTTGAGATTCCGGGCCCTGATGACTCGGCTGGCGGTGTTCTTGTAGCCGACGTGGATAACGATGGGAAGATGGATTATTTGGTAACCGTACCGGGCCATTTGGCTGTTTACAGCAATGCAGGCGACAAGCTTTGGGTACTCGACTGCGATATCGTAGTAGGCGGCTCGAGCGAGAACGAGGGGCTGCCCGGCCATTGCGCCCCTGGTGTGGCAGCCGGAGACGTCGACGCCGATGGCAAATGCGAGGTCGTGTTTATAACGAAAGATTCCGTCTTGCACGTAGTCGATGGCAAAACAGGGCGCGAAAAAGCAACGGCCAAGCCTCCCGTTCCCGAGGGCGCTGCGCGGTGGGAACTGGCAATGATTGCGTGTTTTCGCGGCGCTGGTGATGATAGTGACATCCTGCTGCAGGCAACAAACAAGGATGGCTACCGAATGGGGAAGTTCCTTGCTGCGTATTCAGTGAAGGGGCTCCTGAAAGGTGACAAGCCTCTTTGGCGGACTGATGAATTCGTAAGCTGCGCGCACAATGGGGCCCGACTGGCTGACCTCGACGGTGACGGGCGAGATGAAATTCTCGGGGCGACTATCTATTCGCCCGATGGAAAGCTGATAACGCGAGCCATTCCCGATAGGTATCATATGGACAGTGTATTCGTGGCGGATGTTCGGCCTGAAATGAAGGGGCTGGAAGTGATTCTTCTGGAGGAAGGAGCGAACCAGGTTCAAGCGGTTGGCCTCTCTGGCCCGATCTGGCGCTCGCACTTCAAAAAGCAGGAGCCCCAGAACGCAGCAGTAGGGCGGTTCAAGCCGGGCAGCGATGAGATATTCGTATGGTGCCGGTCGCGGTATAACGAGCATCAGAAGCCCTTCGTCTTCGACTCGACTGGCAAAAAGATCTTCGACTATGAAATGGACAACGTTGCGCCGGAGGGCTGGACCGCCAGCGGAGTCGAGCTGATCTACACCATCGACTGGACGGGCGCCCCCGTGCAGTTGGCCTGCGCCAAGGAACGTCATACAAGTGGCCACGTGTGCGTCTACGAGCCCCTTACGGGCAAATTCGTTGAGCGCTTCGACGAAAAGGCCGACAGGCTCCACGTCGCCGATGTCACCGGTGATTGGCGCGAAGAGATTATCGTTCTAAACGGTAATGAGCTGCATGTATATTCGAACGACAAGGCTAATCCGAGACCAAACCACGAGCGGCTTTGGAAGGACCGAAACTATCGCAGACTCAAACAATGCTATAATTATTACTCACCATAAAGGAGAAGTTTTCGATGGCTGACAAACTCACGGTAGTTGCATGTATCAAAGCGAAAGATGGATTGGCCGATCAGGTCAAGGCCGAGCTGACCGCGCTTATCGCGCCGACCAGAGAAGAACCCGACTGCATCAATTACATCCTGTATCAATCGCCCGAAGATCCGCACCTGTTCCTGTTCTTTGAAGCCTGGACCAGCAAGGCTGCGCTCGATGCGCACCTGCAAAAGCCTCATCTGCAGGCATTCATCGCCAAGGCCGATGGCTTGCTGGCCGAGCCGCTCGATGTCTCGCTATGGGACGAGGTAGGCTGAAAATCACAAAAACTAATCCAAAAATCCAATAAGCGAGGCTTGCAATGGAATACGCAGTTGGCAAGACAGGCCGGGTCATCGCCGCAAGATTCTTCGAGGGCGAGGACCTCTACGAATCCATCGAACAAATCGCGGCCAAAGAACAAATCAAATGCGCAACCGTCCTGATAACCGGAGGTTTTCGCAAGGCCGATGTGGTAGTCGGACCCAAACAGGAAAAGCCCAAAATCGAGCCCGAGCACAAGGATTTCACCGGCCCTGGCGAGGTGCTGGGCGTCGGAACAATCTATTGCGACGATACAGGCCCAAAGCTCCACCTCCACGCCGCGATGGGCAAAGGAGGCAAAAACCTCGTAGGCTGCCCGCGAGGCGGCGCCAAAACATTCCTCATCCTCGAAGTAACCATCATCGAAATCGAAGGGATCGAAGCCGCCCGCAAACTCGACCCGGAAACAGGCTGGAACCTCCTGCGCATAGGATAGCTCATGCCACCACCGCTCAACTTGTCGCCTCATTCGGAGTAAATAATGCCGCTCAAATACCGTCCGACCGCTTCATCGAATCATGCCGCTTGTTTTAGTGACTCTAAAAAAACATATCTTGCGCCTTTTGGCATCCCCGCGCCTTTGGTCATCCTCGCGATTTTTGTCATCCCCGCACATTTTGTCATTCATGCGAAATTTGTCATACCAGCGTTTTTCGTTATATCAGCGTTTTTTGTCATTCCCGCGATTTTTGTCATTCCCGCGTTTTATGTCATTCCCGCGAAAGCGGGAATCCAGAATGTTTTGCTAAGGCCTCTTCGTTTGGTTCTCGTTCTGATTGTTGTATTGTTCGCCCCGGCGGCTGCGAAGGAGAAAGAAGCTGCAAGTAAAAGCACCTCAGTGGTTTCCTATGAGCCGACCTCCAATTATTCGGTCGTAGACATCCAGGGCTGGCGGGTGCACGTCCACAACCAGCTTCAGGAAGATGGTAAGCAAGCCAAGCTGGGGCAAGAAGCTCTAAACGTAATGCACTTCCAACTCTATTTGATAAACAAATGGGTCCCCGAAACCCCGCTGGCGGAATTGAAAAAGGTGCCGATTTGGATAGGGGATGATCCGAAGGGAAAGAATCACTATCACCCAAATCGACAGTGGCTGGTGGAGAATAACTACAATCCCGAAAAGGCCAAATCAGTAGACATCGAACGTGTGGAAAGCTTCATTCGAGTAGCCCACACCAACGTAAACGTCCTGATGCACGAACTGGCCCACGCCTACCACGACCGCGTTCTAAGTTTCGACGACCAACGAATTCGAGAAATGTATAAGAATGCCAAAGAAAGCGGCAAATACGAATCCGTTCTAAAGCTAAATGGCAAACCCCAAAAACACTACGCCCTAACAGACCACAAGGAATACTTCGCCGAATCAACCGAAGCCTTCTTCGGAACCAACGACTTCTACCCCTTCCTCCGCCCCGAACTGAAAGCCCACGATCCCAACATCCACAACCTCCTTAGCGAAATCTGGCTCGGCAAGTAGAAATTCATCCCGCGCGGTAAAACAGCGGTATTTGTATGATTGCACAGTTCAGTGGTATATTGCTGGAAAGCTGATCGATATTGACGACCAATAATAGCATTGCTATCGTATATCGAAATCCATGATTGTGCGAGTTCATGCTTTTTATAGTACAAGGGCAATTATGAATGCAAGCCTTAAAGTTAGGGTGATTCATGGAACATTTGAATATAATTAGGATTACGGAAAAGGACTTCGACCAAATTATAGAGGATTTGGGAGGTAAGCGTTTATCAGAAGATGAGTCGCGTGAGGAGCGAGAGAACGCCGATTACATATTGAATGACGCTATAATAGAACTGAAGATCGTCGAGGAAGATCCATCCACAAAGATTTCGACACAGGATAAGCTTGCTCGGCTATTTAGTAGTGAAGCTGAGACAGTCATCATCGATCCCCTATTACTCGATAAATATGGTCGTAGACAGTATTACAGGATTCTAGAAACCCCAATAAAGAGTCATGTAAAAAAAGCAGCAAGGCAACTGAAGAGTTCACAAGCAGCCAACAGCTTAAGTGGTCCCCGAATAGCCATAGTGATAAATAACGGTTTGTATGCACATACAAGCGAAGAATTCGAAGAAACAACATTCAAGTGTGCAAGCAATGATACCTCAGCAATAGACATACTTCTTGTTGGAGGTGTTTACTACTACAGTGATACTTTTAAAATGTATGCCTTCCCACGACTATCCCCATATTATATAAATGGCAAATTCGATTGCAAAGAGGTTACATCTCTAATTACAGCGTGGACTAAGTTTGTTGATGACTATATGACACGAGTGATTCTGGATGTGAGTGCCAAACGGACAAAGGAGCCGGTTAAAGATATCTGCTTCGAGAAGGATGACATACGATATGTTAAACCAACTCCACGGTTAGGTCCATCAAAGTTCTGGTCAGGCCGTTCTCGCCCAAGGATGGACACAACAGGTATTGAGACTTGTCCGCCGGTCGGAAGGATAATTCCGCGGTTTTCCTTGGAGGGTTACGAGGTCGCCATGAGGGAAATCTGTGACAAGGAGAAGCTTCACAATAGTTATGAAGAGTACGCTATGTGGATCAGAAACGAAAAGGAGAGATCGCAGGATCGATTTTGCCCTGTTATTGATGTTGAACTCTCACTCTCCGACTGTTCAAAGAGTTCATATTACGAATTGTGCGATCTGGCAACTGATCGGTTTGACCGAGATGTGAGAGAGCTTGCCGACAAAGTTGTCGAATTCTCAGAATCACACGTAGCCCTCACATATGTCCTTGTTGTCTCGAGGGAAATAGGTGTTGATAAAGCCAATGACATTGCTTGGATATCCATTATTTCAGAAATGCCGAATCTTGAAAAGAAATGTACAGTTATAAACGGGAAAAGGTTAAAATTTGAACATGCTTTGATGTTAGGGAGTGCTTATGCCGTACTGCATGGGTGCCCACAAGTCTACTACATTAGAGATCAAAAGTATATGTGGTTTTGATTCTGTTATGGATTCAAGTTATTGTGGCACACTGGTCATTCATGATTTTGAGAAACCGAACAGATTTTGGTCTGACCGTTATAGTCAGGAGGCAAGAATACTATGAGTTATATCAAGAACAACACATCCCGGCGGGATTTTCTAAAATCCACCACTCGCCTGGCCGCTGGCTCCGCCCTGGCCGCTGCGATTGGCACGCGAATCTACGCGGCCGAAAATAATACCATCAACATCGCCCTCGTAGGCTGTGGTGGAAGGGGGACGGGCGCTGTTGCGGATGCGTTTGCAGCTAAAGGCGGACCTGTGAAACTGATTGCGATGGCCGATGTTTTCGAGAATCGACTCAAAGGCAGCTACAACAGCCTCAATACCGCCTTCGCCGAAAAGGTAGACGTGCCTGAAGACCGCAGATTCGTCGGATTCGATGCGTACAAGAAAGCCATCGACTGCCTCCGCCCCGGCGATGTTGTTATACTCGCTACTCACGCCGCCTTTCGTCCCCTGCATTTCGAGTACGCCGTTAGTAAAGGCGTAAACATCTTCGCCGAAAAGTCCTTCGGAACTGATCCCCCCAACGTGCGGCGGTGGCTCAAGGCCGCAGAGCTTTCGGAGAAGAAAAAACTCAAGGTTGGCGTCGGTTTCATGTGGCGTCACTCCGAGTCGCGCGAGCAGGTCGTCGAGCGTATCCACAATGGCGCTATCGGCGAAGTGCACACGATGCGTATCTACCGCGTTCACGGCCCAGTCCAATGCCCCCCAAGGCCCGAAGGCAGCGAAGTGGCGTTCCAGCTACAATACCCCAACAGCTTTACCTGGGTCTCCAGTGGCTTCTACATCGACTGGCACTGCCACAATATCGACACCGCCTGCTGGGTCAAAGGCGCCTGGCCCGTCTCCGCCCAGGGCATGGGTGGCCGCTGCTACGATCATGCGGGCAGCCAGTTCGACCACTACACCGTCGAGTACACCTTCGACGATGGGACAAAACTCTTCACCTTCTCACGCCACATGGACAACTGCTGGAGCACGTACGCCGACTACGCACATGGCTCCAAAGGCTCGGCCGTAATAATGGCCACCCTTGGTGAGCCCGAATCGAAGATATACAAAAGTCAAAAAATGACCCCCGAAAACCTCGTCTGGCAATATGGCAAAAAGGACCCCAATCCCTATCACGTCGAGTGGCAGTTACTCCTGGACGCAATCCGCCAGGACAAGCCCCACAACGAAGCCACCCGAGCAGGCCAGGCGGAAATCGCCGCACTAATGGGCCGTGCCGCGACCCACACAGGCCAGTACATCACCTGGGACCAGATCGCCAACAGCGACTTCCAGTTCGTAAAGGACATCGACAACCTCAACTTCGATACGCCCGCGCCGATACACGCCGAAGTGGGACAGATTTACCAGCCACCCCAGCCAGGCATTACAAAGGAGTGCTGAGTATCGTAAACTGTATTGCGCAAAACGTATAGCAAGCAAAAGCGGCTTTACTAAAAGAATATGAGTTTCCCTGGAGGCCAAAAAATGCGTAAGAACGATGCACTGAAAATCGTAAACGTTATTCTGGCGGTTCTTATATCTACACAAATGCTTTCGGGCTTCCTTGGTGGCTCTCTTCCCATGCAGGCATTTGACATAGTGCACAGGGGTGGAGCGATCATCTTGCTGTTATGCATACTCGTCCACGTCGTTTTGAACTGGACCTGGATCAAGTCGAGCTATTTCAAAACGAAGCGAACAGCCCAATCAAGCTAAGGTATAACCACAGATGGATTTTGGCGTAACGCAGAAAAAGCAGGATGAGCTTGTCGCGAGAATGGCAACTCTGGGCCTGCGCGAAAAAGACCTCGACGAAAAATACGTGCGTTCATCCGGCCCCGGCGGCCAGAAAGTCAACAAAACCTCCAGTTGTGTCCTGCTAACACATACCCCCACCGCAATCCAGGTAAAGATGCAAAAAGAGCGATCCCAGCCCCTCAATCGATATCACGCTCGCAAGCGATTGTGCGAGCTGATAGAAGAAGAAAGATTGGGCAAAAAAAGCCCCACCGCACTAAAAGCCGAGAAAATCCGCAAACAAAAGCAGCGACGCAAAAGACGAAGCAAACAAACCGGTTGAGTTATACACAGAAATGTGGACAATTGTCTCGATTCGCTTGTGTTTTCGTGTTTTGATCGGATTGGAGCAGTTGAGGTGGAAGACTACTTCGTCGCAATCAGCATTGTCGTAGTTTGCAGCGCACTTCTTGCGTGGTTGGCCTCGTTGGGTCGCCAACCTGTCATTCTTGCGTATTTCGTTTGCGGTGTTCTCCTTGGCCCGGCAATGTTGGGCCTCTTCGATAACGTACATCCCTTGGAAAACATCTCTCGAATCGGCGTCACGCTATTGCTCTTTCTCGCCGGCCTCGTCCTCCACCCCGACCGGCTGCGAAAGTTCCTCCGCTCTGCTCTAACCATCACCCTTGGCGGAAGCATCATCACCTACCTGCTGGTCTATGCATTCCTTCGCACCTATGGCTATTCCTCATCCGACAGCAACATCGGCTCGCTGGCGTTGATGTTTTCGAGCACAATTCTGGTCGTCAAGCTGCTCCCGACGCGGACGCTGCACCAGCAGCATATGGGTTCGATCTGCATCGCTGTTCTAATTGCGCAGGATTTTCTCGCTGTCCTGCTACTGATCTTCCTGGGAACAAAATCCGCAAACAGCGCGTGGTACTACACACTGATGCTCCCATTAAAAACTGTGTTATTTATCACGGCTGCGGTTCTCATCGAACAGTACGGCCTCCGCTGGATGATGCGACGCTCGGACAGGTACAGGGAAGTGCTTCTAATGCTGTGCCTGGGTTGGTGTCTGGGATTGGCGGTACTGGCCGAGCATATCGGCCTATCCTACGAAGTCGGAGCCTTTATCGCAGGTGTGTCAATGGCCAGAGGCAAAATCGCCCTGGTTTTTTCCGAACGACTCAAACCACTTCGGGACTTTTTTCTCATGTTCTTCTTTTTCGTGCTTGGCGCCCGCTTTGAGCTGTTACCCTCAAGTTCCATTTGGGTGCCTGCGATTTTAGTGGCCGGATTGATTGTGCTGGCTAGGCCGTTATACCTCAGGCTGCTTCTTCGCTGCGTAGGTGAATCCCCAAATTTTTCGAAAGAAACCGCTCTTCGGCTCGGCCAGGCCAGCGAGTTCGCACTGATCATTGCCGCTGCTGCGGTTTCCAGTGGAAGACTCAGCGAGGAGGTCTCGCAAGTCGTGCAGATCGCGACTATGCTGACGATGGTAATATCTTCATATTTAGTTGTGATGAAATTCCCGACTCCGCTTGGAGTCAGCCCGGCATTGAAAAAAGACTAAAACTCATCCCTGAATTTCTACTGTTCTCTTGGAAAACTTAATTAATGCTTTAAGTGCAGATATAAAGACATCGCAACTTTCCAATCCAAGAATGGAAGTTCATCTGCTAATCTGTAAATATCCGAGTCGGCAAACTGCTTGCTATACGTCTTGATCTACGAGATAGCCCGGATTGATGAACTTATTGGCTTCGGGGTAATTGGTGACTTTCAGATTCTTCCAGTCGAAATTCAGCTTTGTGCCGGCGCGAAGGGCGACGTTGCCCATCAGTGTGAATTCCGTCAACGGTCCGCTGTAATCGAAATGGGTGCTGGGACGTCCTTTGCCCTTGCAGGCGTCGAGCCAGTTTCGATGGTGGCCTGCGCAGCGGGGCAGAATCTTGGGAGGTCTTTTATAAGCACGCATTTTTGTTTCGGGGATAATACGTGGCGATCTGGACCAGCCATCGCCCAGGATGGCGCCTTTCGAGCCTATGTATAGAATGCCGTTGTCTTCGATTTTTCTGCCCGCCTCCAGCCCAGCCGGTCGCGGTGGCATCAGGCCCCCTTCGTACCAGGTTATGCGCAAAGGTTTCATACCGGCGCGGGCGGGAAAATCAAAATAAATCAGAGATGCAGCAGGGCAGGTCTCGACGGTTGTGCCATAGGAGCTTGCTTCCACTTCGAACGTGTCGCACTGGTCCAGCTTCAGAGCCCAGAATGCCGGGTCCAAGTGGTGACATGCAAAGTCGCCGATAGTCCCTGAGCCAAACTGCCACCAGGCGCGCCATCGCACCGGGGCGTAGTCTGGATGATAGGGGCGGGGCGGTACAGGTTTGAGCCAGCGATCCCAATCGAAACCAGCGGGAACGGGCGGCGTTTCTTTCGGCCGGTCGGTCAGAGAAGTCCAACGTCTGGAGCCGGTGCTGGTCCACGCATGAACCTCCTGGATGTCACCAATAGCGCCATCCCATATCCACTCACAGGCCAGTCGAATATCCTCAGTGGAGTGGCCGAAGTTACCCATCTGTGTTGCGACACCCGCCTTGTGTGCAGCCTGGGCGACAATTCGAGCTTCCATAACTGTGCGACAGAGCGGTTTTTCGCAGTAGAGGTGTTTTCCTTTTGCAATGACATCGAGAGAGATCATTGCATGAGAATGATCGGGGGTAGCCAGAAGTATCGCATCGATGTCCCGCTCGTCGAGCATTTGTTTGTAGTCGTGGTAAGTGGGGCACGGCTGGCCGTACTTTTGCTCTACAAGTCGTAACGCCGGTTTGAGCCCGGCAGAACCACCGTAGTAGAACATGCTGTAATCGCTTGACTCATTGATATCGCAAAGTGCGGCGATGTGGACGTCGGGCTCGTTAAAAAGCTGCTTCATATTAACTGTGCCCTGGCCACCGGTGCCTATGATGGCCACATTGACTTTCTCGCTCGGCGCAATACCGGCCCCTGCTCCAAGCACATGACCCGGTACGATAGTAAAGGCGCCGACTGCGGCGGCATTTCGTAAAAAGTCTCTTCTGGACGTCAACTTGTTTCCAGGGTTTAAATCAGATTTGTAGCCATTCATGTGCTTTTCCCCTTTTTTCATCTAATTCTATGTTATGGTATTCGTAAATGTCAAAGATCCGGCTCAACTAAGCCCAGCATCCTTTTCAAGCACTTTTTTAGTTTGGGCCTCCTTGAAAGCGACCAGCTTTTCGGTCAGGGCTTTGTCCGATAAAGACAGAATTTGTACTGCCAATATCGCAGCATTTTTAGCTCCGGCCTTGCCGATTGCAACCGTTGCTACAGGCACTCCAGGGGGCATCTGTACAGTACTGAGCAGTGAATCCATTCCGCCAAGCCCGGCTTTGGAATCCAACGGCACCCCGATAACGGGCAAAATCGTCCGCCCGGCTATCGATCCGGCCAGATGGGCGGCCATGCCAGCAGCGGCAATAATCACCTTTATACCATTTTTCACCGCGTTATCCGCGAATTCAGCCGCTACACAGGCCGTTCGATGTGCCGATATGATCCGGACCGTCGGCTCGATACCAAAATCTTTGAGCTGGTCGATGCAGGCCGCCATGACGTCCATATCGCTGTCTGAGCCCATTACGACTGCTACAGGGGAGGTTTTTTCGGATACCATTTGCGTTCCCGTAAAAAAAGACTACAATGTTTTCGGACCAGTGGTCCACCAGTAGATAATAGCGGCCCGAACTGACAATTGCAACCGAGGGGATATGCACCGATGGATGTGAGAAGGCCAACCGTAGCCGGGCAGTTTTACGCGGGCGGTCGCAATTCGTGCATAGCGGAAATCAAGCAATGCCTCGAAGAGGCTAAAACAGACGTCAGTCCGCCCGAAGAAATCGTCGGAGGGATCGTTCCTCATGCTGGCTGGGCTTTCAGCGGCAGCCTGGCCGCGATGGTTTTCGAGGCCGTCGGGCGTCGGCATACAAACGTCGATACGTTCATCATCTTAGGCGCCGTTCACAGCCATATTAGTGGTTTACCGGCAGTGTGGACCAAGGGGGCATGGGAGACGCCGTTGGGTGAGATTGAGATCGACGAAGATCTGGCCCTTGAGGTTGTAGCGACCGGTGCAGTAGAGAGTAATCGTTCCGCTCACATTGCCGAGCATAGCATTGAGGTTCAAATCCCCTTCGTACAATATCTTTTCCCTATAGCAAAGATTCTGCCAATTGTTGTACCGCCCGACGAAAATGCCATTGCATTGGGTGCATGTTTAGGTGATCTTATTGTAACCAGTCACAGGAAAATAGTTTGTATTGGATCGACCGATCTGACGCACTATGGCCCGCGTTATGGTTTTACACCGAAGGGTATCGGTGAGCAGGCGAACCGGTGGGCAAACGATGTCAACGACCGTGAGTTCATCGATGCCGCATTAGAGTTGAACGCCCGACGTATACTGGACGGCGCCGTCGAGAATTACAATGCCTGCGGTGCAGGCGCGGCTGCGGCTGTGGTGGAAGTGGCTGGAAAGCTGGGCAAGAAAAATGGAGTGTTGCTCGGGCAGACCAGCAGCAGTGAAGTAATATCTCGCAGGGTGGGAACGACAAGCCAAGACAGTGTTGGCTATGCCGCGATAGTTTTCTGACTCGCGGGCAGGGGGGCGGCGAGGTTGTTTTTTCTGTTTGAAGAGTTTGACAATCGTGATCAAGCAGCTTGACATGAGCAACCCAATACTGTAGTTTTACCAGTTTAGTATCTGGCACGCGAAAATCTGATTAATTGGAGTGCAATATATGGAACAGAAGATATGGTTAAAAGAAAGTGATATACCAAAGCAATGGTACAACATCGCGGCTGATCTGCCGACGCCGATGTTGCCGCCGTTGGGACCGGATGGCAAACCGGTCACACCGGACATGCTCGCCCCGGTGTTTCCGATGAACCTGATAGAGCAGGAAGTCAGCACCGAACGCTGGATAGACATTCCTGAGGAAATTCTCAATATTCTTTATCGATGGCGTCCGGCGCCCCTAAAGCGAGCGGTCAATCTGGAAAAGCATCTCAAGACACCCGCTCGAATATACTACAAAGATGAGAGCTACAGCCCTCCCGGCAGTCACAAGCCGAATACGGCGGTCCCACAGGCGTGGTATAACAAGCAGTTTGGCATCGAGAAGCTGACTACCGAAACCGGCGCCGGCCAGTGGGGAAGCGCCCTCGCTTTCGCATGCAGCATCATCGGCCTTGAGTGCAAGGTTTATATGGTCAGGATCAGCTTCGACCAGAAACCGTTCCGCAAGATCATGATGCAGGTCTGGGGTGCCGAATGTATCGCCAGCCCGAGCGACCGGACGAACGCTGGAAGGAAAGTTCTGGCCGAGATACCAGACACGCCTGGCAGTCTTGGCATAGCGATCAGCGAGGCCATTGAAGATGCCGTCCGCGATTCTTCCGGCAAGACACGCTACGCGCTTGGCAGCGTGCTGAACCACGTTATGCTTCATCAGACGATTATTGGTCTTGAGGCGAAGAAGCAGTTGGAATCGGTCGGCGAGAAGATCCCGGATATCGTGATCGGCTGTGCTGGTGGTGGAAGCAACTTCGCCGGTCTGGCGTTCCCGTTTACGCAGGACAAGATAAACGGAGCCAATATCGAAATCATTCCCGTCGAACCGACGGCCTGCCCGACGATGACACGTGCCCCGTTCCACTATGACTTCGGTGACACCGCCTGCACGACCCCTCTGCTGGCTATGCATACGCTCGGTCATGCGTTTATTCCGCCGCCAATTCACGCCGGTGGTCTGCGTTATCACGGTATGGCCCCATTGGTGTGCCAGTGTATCGTGGAAGGGCTGTTCAATCCTCGTTCGTATCATCAGCTCAAGTGTTACGAGGCCGCGGTCACATGGGCCCGAACGGAAGGTCCAATCTGTGCACCGGAGACCAGTCACGCTATTGCCGCTGCGATTGAGGAAGCGGAGAAGGCCAGGGAAGAAGGTAAGGAAAAAGTCATCCTGTTCAACTACAGCGGTCACGGTCTGATGGACCTGACCGGTTACGATGCGTATTTCTCCGGAAAGCTCACCGACTATGAGATGCCCGAAGAGGAGATGCAGAAATACGTCAAGGATCTTGACAATCTGCCCCCGGCAGAAATGAGAAAGAGTGGCAAATGGTAAACCTCCCCCGATGGGGTTCTTGAATATGCAGTATGTTGTATTATGGTGTTGAGCGCAAAGTGTTGGCAATTTTAGGAGAAGACAAAATGAAACACAGAGTATTGTTGGCGATCGTTGTCATGTTGGCGGCGACGGGAATTGTCCAGGCACAGGATGCCGGGCTTCACGGTGTAATTGACATGACCTATCAGAGTAAGTACATCTGGAGAGGTTTTGACCTCTTTGGAGATAAGAGCGGATTTCAGCCCTCCATAGATTTGGATCTGTACGGCTCAGGATTCGGTGTCAGTGCGATGGGACACAGAGCAAACTCCAGCGGCTACGAGCTGGGTGAACGCTGGGACTACACGCTCTATTATCAGGGTCATGCATTCGGTGATGCCAAGTACGCCATGAACTACAGACTTGGTTGGGTGTACTACAACTTCCCAGAGTACGATGCACCAGACTATGATCTTCAGGAGCTGCAGGCTGTAATGTCATTCCCGAATATTTTGCCTGTTAAGGGTCTGGTTCCCACGTATGTTCTCGTAAAGCTCTACCCGAGTAGTGAGAATTCAGTAGTCGAAGGCTTGGTTGCCGGAGGCACAGCTAGCGGATTTGCACATATTTTCATGCTCGACTACGCCGTTCCAATGCCGGGCATTCTGCCGAGTCAGCCGGAGCAGGTTCTCAGGCTACATTCGGAAGTTATTTACAACGATGGTGTCCACCCAGGCGGTGGAAACGCCGACCAGGACTGGTCGAATGCTGTTTTTGGTGTAGATACCGACTTCAACGTGGGCAAGTGCATGACGTTTACGCCCGGTCTCTACCATCAGATCACAATGGACGATTCCATCAATGACGACAAGGATGAAACTTGGATGACCTTTAGTCTGAAGTACAAGTTCTAAGTGACATCATGTTAAGCAAGAAAGTCGAAGGCCGGTTCATCAAGAACCGGCCTTTTTTACTGCGTGGGGCGCGAGCGTTTACATGTTGGCTGGTACCGATGGAGTTTTGCATGCTTGCTGTCTCCGTTGCTGTGGGATCCCAATCGAAGAGGCGGGTATTGATTTGATTGGATTCAGCATGTGGTCAGGGGCGAGAGAACATCAGTCTTATCTGCTCTGCAAAGCTTCCCGCCAGGATCGGGCTTGCGCTCGTGAAACGCCTATAGCCAGCATGATCGTTTCAGGTGTTTTCAGCTTGAAGATGGCCTTGCCAATCCAGGGCAACCATCCGATACCGATAGTTTGTTTCTTCAACTCGACTTCTTCGAGTGGCGTTTCGAGACTCCAGCCAAGAACGTTTCTGATTATCAAAGTCCCGTCAATAATCTGCGCAACGCCCGGCGCGTGGACCGCCCCTTCGCGCACCATACATTTGCTCTGGATTACCGCCTCATCTCTATACATCTCGTCGAAGAGCCTGTCCTGTTTTCGATTTACAACTGCCGAAACAAGCAAGCTCGCAACAACAGCGACAGCAGCAACAACGATACCAATAATAAAGCCCGTCATATCTTTGCTTCCCGAAAGATGACCTCTGCATTTCGCAGCATGATTGCGAATAAAGACAACCAAAGCTAAATATACATTTGGATCAGATTACCCGAACAAATCCCGTCTATCAAGACTTGAAGCAAATCCCTATGCTACTAATGGATTAATCGCTGCAACTGGCGGATTCAATCTCTCGACAACCCGTTCATCGGCTGGCAAGGTGGAAGACTCGAATCGCCGCAGGCGATGCCAAAGCATCGTCGAGGACCGATTCGGGCCTGACAACGCAGCCGGGCGATTGAACAAGCTGTTTGAATGCAGAGGCATTTTGTTAGACGCTCTAAATTTTTCTTGCCAGACTGATAAATCCGAATCCGAACAGGAAAGTTCCCACAATAGTTACCAGCGATGGAATCGTAAAACTAACGCCAATAGATTGGATTGGAATAACACCTGCTATGAAAAGAAATTGCAGGACCAACATAATCAGACTACCAAATAGCGTTATAGTCTGTCCCACAAGCAGGGCCGTCGTCAGATTGCTCTTGAGCTTGTCCCTAACGATAACGCATCCCACAAGGACAAGCGCTGTAGGAAACAGATGCAGCATAGCTATGCATATTCCAAAATATTTCTGCATTTTTCTTTTCTCCTTGAAGAAACACTTCATTTTTACGGCGTACCTTCTTCCAGTACCCCTTCCTTATTAGGGTCGGATGCCGGCACATCGTATTTCCGAAAAAGTTCCTCCCAGACCCCCATTTTCTCAGGGCGATCCAGAATGCTTCGTGGCCAGTGGACCTCATCATCAGGCTTATTATGCCAGGTAGCCTGAGTAGAATCTACATGATTGGTCAGTGAGGATCAAGGTGCATTGCAGTGATACGGGGACGCAATTTAAGGGAATCGGACCGGTCAATCACTCGCGAGCCGACTTGGCAGATTAATCGTTACACTGAAAACACCCGCATCAATTCCGGCCGACACTGTTCCGCCTAAAGCCTCGACAATGCGTTTGACTAAAGCCAGCCCAAGGCCACAGTGAACGCCTGTTTGTGAGCGTGAGCAATCACCTCGCCAGAAGCAATCGAAGACCTGCGCGACCTGATCGCCGGTCAGGCAACAGCCCGTGTTGGAGACGGTCAGCTCAATGCTATTCTCAACACAACGGGCGTCCGCTCCGATTCTACCACCGGCATCCACATATTCGATGGCATTCCCCAGAAGGTTCGACAGAACCATATTAGTATGTTCGGGATCGGTTTCCAAAGTCACATCGCTCGCAATCCGATTCTCGAAACTCGCCCGGCGTTCGGATGCCTTGGCCGCAAATGAACTCCAGCACGAGTCCACCGATTCATTCAGTTGAATTCGCTCGCTGCGAAAGGCCGTTTGGCCCGCTTCGATTCGGACAAGCCTCAGAAGACTATCGACCATCGCCTGCATGTCGGCGGCGATTGCCAGGCATTCACAAAGCGAGGTTTTGTATTCATCTGCATCGCGTGTTCTGGTCAATGTCACTTCGATAGTCGAACGCATCCCCGCCAGGGGAGTGCGCAGCTCGTGGGCCACATCACCGGTGAAACGCTTCTCCCTTTTGAATGCGGTTTCGAGCCGATCCAGAAGATCGTTCAATCGATTTCTTATGGGTATAAGTTCGCCTGGCGCAGATGCAGCCGCTATACGAACCGCCAGATCGTTCTCTTTGATGCCGGCAATTTCAGCGGCAATAAGGTTCAGGGGATTCAGGCCTCTGCGAACGACAGCAGCGGCTACAACCAAAGACAAGGTGATAGTACCCGCTGAAGCAATCAGAAGCAACCAACGTAAGAATGTCAGGTCATCCTGCAACTCGTTAGTGTCTCTGGCCACTACTAAAGTGAGCAGGGTCGACTCTGTAGGCAATTCGGAATCAGTCCTGCCGCTATTCCGCAAGTCGTTTGCATCTCTGGTCGCCGTCTGAGTGAGCGAAATCCGTTCTGTATGTGAGTCGGAATCGTGCCCTTCATTATCCGCAACTCTCGGTGTGAACGTCAGACTGACCGCACGCCCCTGTCGGCCCTGAGGCAGCTTTGAGTCTCGAATGAGCGACTGGTCGGCAGGGCTCTTTAAATAAACCAGATCGTCATCGCCAAGAGAAGGCGACTTTACCAGAGCGGCCCCGTTCGTGTGCCATAGTTGATAACAGGTCGGGTGCTCAGAGCGATGAAATTCCGGCATCTTTTTAACTTCGAACTCTATTTCAATCTCGTTGCCATCCTGTTCCACCGACGCTGCCAGGATGCTGGCGGTGGATTTCAGCGAAGAGTCGAACTGGTTCGTCAGTGCGCGCTCAATCGCTGTGTAGACGACCAGGCTGAACACGACCAGCAGCAGAAGCATCCCGGCTATTATGCCGAGCAGCAGACGAGTTCGAAGTGAGCATTTCACGATTCCACTCCCAATACATACCCCCGGCCGCGCACAGTCCGGATCAAAACAGGTATGTCGGACCGTTCGATTTTCTTTCGCAGATAACCAATATACACGTCCACCACGTTGCTCGACGCATCACTGTTGAACTCATAAACGTGTTCCCATATTTCCGTGCGCGACACGATGCGCCCAGACCTCATAGCAAGATATTCCAGCAGGATGTATTCACGCGGTGTCAGTTGAATCTCATACTCGCCGCGCCTTACCTTCTGATTGGTCAGATCGATTCGCAGATCGGCAATCTCGATGCAAGGATTCTTTTCTCTGTATTTACGCCGTACCAGCGCGCGAATCCGCGCTAAAAGCTCCTCGAAAGCAAAAGGCTTAACTAAATAATCATCCGCCCCAAGATCAAGCCCGGCTACCCGATCTTCAACCGCGTCCTTGGCAGTCAATATCAGTACGTGGTTCTGCCGGCCCTCACCCCTGAGCTTCCTGAGAATCTCAAGACCGTCGACCTTGGGCAGCATCAAATCCAGTATAATCACGTCGTAATCATTGCCCATCGCATACCACAGGCCCTCCTCACCATCGCCCGCGACATCGACCGCAAAGCCAGCTTCGCGCAGACCCTTCGCAAGGGATTGTTGCAAAGGACGGTAGTCTTCAATAATCAGCAAACGCATCTTGAACCAAATAAGAGAACACCGCTGAGCAATAAACTGTGTGCCCAGCGGCGTCTATTCTACACATTAATGGCTGGCCTGTCAGCAGCCAACCGTATCCATATCAATCATCATCATCGTCAGCCTCGTCGTCGCCTTCGTCGTCATCATCATCGTCGTCGGCCTCGTCGTCGCCTTCGTCGTCATCATCATCATCATCGTCGTCGGCCTCGTCGTCGCCTTCGTCGTTATCATCATCATCATCGTCGTCGTCGGCCTCGTCATCGCCTTCGTCGTTATCGTCATCGGCCTCGTCAGCTTCCTTGCTGAGTAGCTTACCGTTCTTCGCTATCTCAAGCTCGTACTCCTTGTCGCCAACACTGATCTCGACATCGTAGACGACCTTGCCATCTTCTTCCTCGCGCTCGATCTCTTCGATTTCACCGCCTTTAGCGCACTTCAGAATCGTAGCCTTGACCGCCTTCGGGACATCCTTGATGGAGACCTGCTCGCCCTCGTCTTCATCTTCGTCACCGTCGTCACCGTCGTCATCGTCGGCTTCATCGTCGCCGTTGTCGTCATCTGTTACGATTTGCCTTTCGAGGATTTTTCCGCCGGGCGAAACTTTGACTTCAACTAACTTGCCGTCATCGACAAACTCGGCCTCATAAACAGTCTGCGGCACTGGCAGTTTCACAACCACCACAACAGCATGAATAATCTCCTTTTCAACCTTCTTAATCTCGGCTCCGCGGGCTGCTTTCTTAAGCGCCTTGGCGACAGCCTCAGGCAGCTTCTTTGCGACCATCTCACGCGTAACCTCGATGAGTGTTCCGTCGGGGGCAATCGTGATTTCGGCTTTCCGTTCGCCCTGACCTATTTCAATCTCATAGACCATCAAGCCCTCTTCATCCGCCTGGGCAGCCTCAATGCTTGCCTTCGGGAATTTGGCTTTCAGGGTAGCCTTGACGGCCTTGGGCAGAGAAGATTGGTCGACCTCTTCAGCGTACGCCGCAGTAGTTAATATCGCTGCCAGCAGAATCGCCACAATAATGAGTCCTAAGTGTCTCCCTTTCATTTTCTGTCTCCTTCTTTACGAAAATTACTATGCCGCAGCCTGCCACAGTGGCTGTGGCTGCACGCCCGGATGGGCATTATGGCCTGCATTCTGCCAAATTGAAAATGAGAAAACAGTGAGAGGCGAGGGCTTGTTTCAGTTTTTTATCTGTGGCGGGTGTGGATATTGCAGGTCGAGGGCCGGCCGGTCATTCGATTACTCTTTTGGCCAGTCGCAGCAACTGGGATCGGATATCTATCTTGGCCTTTTTTGCAGAAACCAGGTTGATTTCGAACCGTATCTTTGACTCCTCCACCAGAAAGTTGATTATGCCGCCCGATTCAAGAAAGCCATCCGTATCACCAACAGTCAAAACAGCACTGCTCTTGACCATACCGATGATATCTCGAAACAGGTCTCTTTCTGAGGAACATACGAATAGCAAATGGCACTTCCTTAGAGACTGAGCGAGTTGATTAAGTTCAGATTCGTTTGGCTCAAAATGCTCCTTAAGCTCCATAAGACTCTTGAACTGTCGCACGACGACATCTCTCTGTCCGACCTTCTTGCCCTCGATAGAGTTGGCGGCTTTCCCGAACGGATCCTTGCCGATAATTCCAAGTATTATTGGCTCGTTTGCATCGCCTGTCTTCTCCTGTGGCCAGCCAACGAACTTCATGAAGTTATAAAGAAACGCCGCCTTGATCTCATATTCGTGACTGGATGTGGAATAAGCCGATGTCGGGGTAGCTAACCACAACACCCCCAGTATGGAAATAAGGGTAATGATCGACACTGCGTTTCGAATATAAGCTGACAAAATAGTCCTCTGTCTGTTGTTCAAAATCTGCGGGTAAGCTGCATGAAGAAACTGCGTTCGGCTTCCGTGGCGACCAATGCTCCGCGTGAGCCGTTATATTCCTGGTGTCGTTGTTCGAGCAGGTTCTGGCCGACGAGGCTCAGTTCCGTGTTCTCTGCAATCTGCCAGCCCAGTCTGGCATCGAGGCGAATGTAGTTTGCCGTTCCATCGCTCGGCAGATTGTCCACATAGTACAGCCCCACGTCGAACTCAAGCGATTCGGAGAGGTCCAGATAAGATCGCAGGTGGAATTGGTTCTGTGGCGATTCTCCTTCAATTGTCCCGTCACTGGTGTACGTACTCGTCGAATCCGGGTGCAATTGTATCTGAAGAAACGAATACCCGGCGTTCAGTTTCCAGTTGTCCGCCGCCTTGTAAGTCCCCGATATCTCGCCGCCGTATGTCTCACCATCCATCTTGTTGTCCGCCGTATATGGCACCAGAATATAGCTTCCCATATTGACTGCCTTGGAGAAACCGCCTTCGAATGTACGAAGATTAGTATAGCGGTTGAAAAATGCAGCAAAGTCCAGGGAAGTCTTCTTTGTGGGCTGGAACCGATAGCCGAGTTCGTAGGCGGTCACGTTCTCGGATTCGACGCCGTCATCACCATAACCTCTCAGTGAGTATGTTGGGATACCTGCAGTCACTCCCCAACTGGTATCGCTGTGCCTGCCGAATCGTGTGGGAGTTTTGACTGCTCTGGCTACGGACGTCCACATGGTGTGGCCGTTCTGCCTGTTCCACACAAGACGGGCGCTCGGCTGGCACTCGAATCCAGTAAAATCATTGTGTTCGATTTTGGTGCCAAGTATCAGGCTGAGCCGATCCTGAATCAGCGATATTCTGTCCTGCAGGAAAGCACTGTAGACGTTCAGTTGGTACGCTTTCGGATCCAAAGCGAAGTCAAAAGTTCCATTTATATGGTCGGCCGTAAGACGATAGCCCAGACCCCAGGTAATCTCATGCCGGTCATTGAGCCCAAAGCGATGTTGAAAATCAAGGTCGTAAGTCTGACGTGTCTCATCGAATGTCAACTCGCGCCGTCTTGTCCTGTCGTAGTATGTCTGCAGAACCATATCGGAATCGTCCTCGTAGGTTCTTGTCCATCGCGCCAGCATATTCTGGCCGTCGACACCGAAGTCTCCTGACTTCTCGACCGATGTAGGAGCTGTCAGCGAGTTAAACTGTACTACCTTGCCGATATCACCGTAGAAGAGGTCTCCCTGGACCGTGAAAGAATCCTTATCGGAGGCTTCTCTATCGACTTGAAAACCGGTTCGATACATACCCCATCCGTCACTTTCGTCTCCGGTGCCGTCTATCCGGCGTCCCGCATCCCGATCGAAGTATTTCGCATAGAAGCGGTAGTATGTATCTTCGTCGATCTTGTCGCCGTAGCGAAGGAAGCTCTGGGCCTTCAAGTTCGTTCCGCCCCCAGCCACAGCCAGGCCCCCTTGTGTGTCTTTAGCACTCTTTGTGATAATGTTGATAATTCCGTTGACTGCATTTGCCCCCCACAACGCTCCGCCGGGACCGCGAATAACCTCGATGCGTTCGATATTCTCAAGCGGAACATCGTGCATATCCCAATACACCCCACCGTGTAGCGGCGTATATATGCTGCGCCCGTCGACCAGTACAAGCATCATGTGGGCATATTCACCATAGACCAGACCGCGGGAGGATACTGCCCACGTGTTGGAATTTATCCGGGCCACCTGCAAGCCCGGAACCATTCGCAGCAGGTCGGGGACTGATGTGTGACCGCTTCTGCGGATATCCTCTTCGGTAATCACGTATACTGCCGCAGCACTCTCGGACAGCTTCTCTTTCTTCTTGGAAAGCGAAGTGATCTCAATATCCATGAGTTCTTCGATGCTAAGGTTCATCAGATCGATTTCTGGCGAAGAGTTCTCGATAGGTTGTGCCAGGCATGGCTGTTGAAGCCCGCACATCCATAGAACAAACATTATTGCCAGAACTCCTATACGCCTGCAGTATCGATAGTCTTTTTCGAACATGATCGGACCTTCATTCTTTAAGATGCACAGAGTATCTGTTGCAGCCTCTGCGCAAGTCGTGCGCATTTGACTCGGGAGTGTGTCAAAATCCCCAGTATAATACCTCGCCTACATCCACCCCAGTGCATGTAATGCCACCAATAGTGTGGTTTTAGTACAGCTAACCCAGTAGACTATCGTCATATCTCACCAACCTGTTTAAGGAAAGGTGGGATACACATAAAAGTGTTCTAAGCAGACTAATCCGGCCTGAAACGGACAACGCTCATGTGAGCAGTTCCGATGAACGAACTCCATATCACCTGTATCAGCACTAAAAATCGCGGTTTGTGTTTATGATAAATACTCTTGGTTCGATCCGTCTGTGGTTGATTTACCGTCCATATCCGACCGCCGGACTGCATTCGGATTTAAGTGTGCGTTACCTTTGAATCGTTCAGTGCCTTAAATAGGTAGATGGCAAAGAAGGGGCCACCAAACAAGTGGCCCGAAACAAATGCTGAAAGGACGGAAAGATGAGAAATCAAAAACACATTATGATAGTTGTTGTCGCTGTAATACTGTCTCTTGCGGCACAATCCGCTCTCGCTGGCGGATTTTCGATAACTGCTTCGTTCGGACGCCCATCCATCGGCCACCGAAGCCACGGACGTGGCGGCATCGTATCGCACCAACCCGGATACCGCACATTCGGCTACCCCGGAATACACAAACCTGTCTATTCGAGTCCCTTCCATCGCAGGGTAGTTGTCATAGGACCGCGACACAGCAGATTCAACACAATCTGTCCGCCGCCGATTGTAATCACTCCTCGGCCGGTGGTCGTTTCGCCCCCTGTGAAGGTGGTCGAGTCAACAACCGTTACAGTCTGGTTCACAAACACCAACGGCTCTCAATCCTCCGTTGAGTTGACCAGAAGCGGCCCGGGCTATATCGGCCCGCGCAACGAATACTACCTCTCCATGCCCACAGGCGAGCAACTCAGAATGGTCTATGGCTTCTGAACGCCCGACCCTCGACCATCAAAGAAAAAATCGGCAGCGTGCTATCCGATTCGAGCGCGCTGCCAGTCTGTTTGACGAGACACCACATAATTTTCGGTAGCTACGGTCAGGCGACCTCAAAGAACTTATCTTTGGCGACCCCGCAGATCGGGCACTTGTCCGGTGCTTCCCCCTTAACCGTATTACCGCAGACTGAGCAAACGAATATTTTCCCCACAGGTAGATCGGAGCCCGACTTGACCGCATTGAGCGCCTCGGTATACAAACCGTGATGAATCTCCTCAACCGCCATGGCATTCCTGAAATTTACCTCGGCCGGCTTGTTGCCTTTCGACTGCGCCTCGCTCAGGTATTCGGGATACATCTTCTGAAACTCGAAGCCTTCACCCACGATGGCCTCCTGAAGATTCTCTTGCGTGCTCTTAATACCACCCATGACGCGCAAATGTGCATGTGCGTGGATTGTTTCCGCCTCCGCCGCGGCCCGAAACAGCCTGCCCACCTGCGTAAGCCCTTCCGCATCCGCCTTCTTCGCAAAAGCCAGATACTTCCTGTTCGCCTGGCTCTCGCCTGCAAATGCATCCTTGAGATTGTTCATTGTTGACATAGTGTCTTCTCCTGAAATTTTTACATGACCAGCCTTAATACGAAGCTATGGCTGGCTCATGCTCGCTATTCTGCGAGTCGGTAACAATTCACATCTTGGCAGTCTTCTATAGGAAATTACATGAACCTGCGAGGTTTATCCAGAAGTTTTGTTCTATTCCCACAGACCTCTGCGTGAATGCTTGGCATGATTTGGGGGACAAGCAGAAACGAAAGGACTTTTACCTGCACCGATTGTATGTTATTGTGTCCCATTGTAAAGGCTACTGATTCAGCCTGATGTGGTATACTCTCTGGTGATATCTAACAGCTTCGTGGTTATCGTGAGGTGTGGTTCATGAATCACCCAGACAAGCCTAAAAGAAATGACTTTCTGTTCATTTGTCTAATTGGTGCGGCGTATGTGGGCGTAAGTATCGCAAATGGCCGGAATTTCGTGAACGATAAGGTTTGTGATTCAATCAAGCTCGGGCTTATCGTTACCTTATGTGTCATAGGATATCTTTCAGAACGAGAAGTCTTCCATTTCACTCGAACGAAAGTTGTTTTCCTGCTCGCTATGTCTTTCCTTGTTGTATTTCATGTTACGAGGCTGACGCAGTCGCTTGAGGTTTTCGATCCGGTTCCCTTGTTTGGCCGACCGACTCTGGCAAAACGCATCTTTGAAACAATTCTGATGATTGGATGCATCTGCCTGCTAATAGGAGGCGTATGCCTTTCTGTTTTTGAAATCAATAAGGCGAGAAAGCAGCTCGATTCTGATGTCCGATTCCTGGGGGTAACCGCCGAGATAGACCGGATCATCCGCCGGGTGGACAATCCTGAGCAGATGATGCGCAACATACTTGATACTGCGCTGACCTCTTTCGACTGCGACCGCGCCTTCCTCCTGTACCCATGCGATCCTGAAGCCCAATACTGGCGAGTGCCAATGGAGTGTGTCAAACCCGAGTACCCCGGCGCTCACGCCCTGGATACTGACCTGCCGATGAATCCCGAACTGTCCGAATTCTTTGCAGCGATTTTAGCCTGTGACGGATCTCTATCCGTGGATTGGCCTGAACAAGGATGTGATTGGGACCCGGAAGGTCGATTCGGCGTCAGGTCACAACTGAGCATGGCCCTAAAACCCCAAGAGGGCAAACCGTGGAAATTCGGCCTCCATCAGTGCTCGTACGTGCGTAGCTGGACCCAAGAGGAAAAGAGACTTTTTGAGGCGATTGGCTCGCGTCTGACAGATGGTCTTAGTAACCTTCTGGTTTTACGCCGTCTCCGTGAAAGTGAGCAGCGGAACCGCCAGATACTCGATACGATGCGGGATTGCCTCGCTATCATCGATTCCGAAGGCACAATTGCCCATGCAAACGCAGCCTACTGCCATCAGTATCGATATAGTCTTGACGAGCTTGTCGGTCTGAACGTCACCGATGTGGTCCACCGTGATTACCATCACGTTTATAAGCGTTTCGAGCGGGAAGTACAGAGCACAGGAACTTTCACTGGTGAGACTGTGGATGTGCGAAAGGACGGTACGACTTTCAACGCCGAGATTAGAGGCGGAGCTATTGAGCTTGAGGGCAGGATGTGTCTGCTCGCGGTGATCCGTGATGTGACACAGCGTAAGCAGGCGGAGATAGTGCTTCATGATTATGAGGCACAGCTAAGGTCCCTCGCCTCCGAGTTGTCACTCGCAGAGGAACGTGAGAGACGGCGTATTGCCGTCGGCGTCCATGACGGGATTGGCCAGGAGCTAACCATGACGAAGCTCGCGCTGCAGACTATCGCTAAATCGTCCGACCGCGATATATTACAGGCGCGAATGGCGGAACTCTGCACCAATATCGATCAGATGCTCGCACAGGTGCGCACCCTGACATTTGAGCTGGGTAATCCCGTCTTGTATGAAATCGGCCTGGCGGCGGCTATCGAGTCGTGGCTCGATACGCAGTTCCGCGAAAAGAACGGGATCGCATACGGCCTGGAAGTTGATCCCGATCTGCCCCGGATCGATGATGAGCTGCGTATCGTTCTATTCAGGAATACACGCGAGTTGCTTACCAATATTGTCAAGCACGCCCATGCAAACAAAGTTCTCGTATCTCTGCAAAGAATTGACCACAATGTGCGCATTATTGTTACAGACGATGGCGTCGGCATTGAAAATGCTGCCCCTAAGACCGTTGAAGGCCGCAGAGGAGGATTTGGCTTATTCAGTATGCGCGAGCAGCTAAAGCATCTGGGCGGAACCCTGGATATCGAAACGCCGCATGATGGGGGAACGCGTATTTCAATCTCGGCGCCGTTGTCCAACGGATAGACCGAATGCCGGAGCTGGCAAGAGGCTTGGGTATGCCAACAGACTAAGCTATCAAATGTTGGAAATTTCAGAAGATAGTGCAATCATATATCGTACACAGATTGCACATATCTGATTTCCTTACTGAATGGGGTGCTATAGAATGAAACGCGATCTTTCAATCAATTCATGGATACTTGGACTGCTAACTTTTTGCCTCGTGGCCTCAATAGTGACCGCGGGTAAGAATGATGAGGCGACGCAGGCCCAAGAGATCCTGAACATTTCCGGCGTCCATGGCGGCATCGTAGTTCATCTTGGCTGTGGTGCCGGCAGGTTAACCGCGGCCTTACATGTCACCGACTCTTACACAGTCCAGGGCCTTGAACCAGACCCGTCAAAAGTCGCCGAGGCGAGAACCTACATCTGCAGCCGGAACCTCTACGGTCCCGTCTGCGTCGAACAGCATTCAAGTTCGACTCTTCCATACACCGATAATCTTATCAACCTCGTTGTCGTGCAGGATGCGGGCAAGGTCAGTATGGATGAGATAATCCGTGTCCTCGCCCCTGGAGGCGCAGCCTGTATTCGAAAAGAAGGCCGATGGGAGAAAATCGTCAAACCGTGGCCCGCGAACATTGATCAATGGACTCACTTCCTTCACGATGCGAGCAACAACGCAGTTGCCGATGATTCCGTGGTTGGCCCGCCGCAGAGCCTCCAGTGGGTCGCGCCGCCCCTATGGCTGCGCAGCCACGAAACACCCTCAGGCATCGAAGCATCAGTCTCGGCCAACGGTCGATTGTTCTACATATTCGATGAGGGCCTCATCGGCATCACCGACGAGCGCCTACCCGACCGCTGGTCGCTCATCTGCCGGGACGCCTTCAATGGCAGGCTCCTCTGGAAGCGACCTCTGGACTCGTGGGGCTGGAGGCAGTGGAGCAGGCAAAAGTATGAAGGCAAAGACTGGACGCTGCTGCGCGCCGCGCGGACGGATGTGCCTGGCGAGAATCAGCGCCGAGTCGTAGCCGATGGCGACCGCCTCTACGCTACGCTCGCATACCGCGCCCCGATGTCTATACTGAACGCCGTCACGGGACAGACAATTGCAACAGTTGCCCGGACCCAGGGTACAAGCGAGATTCTTGCAGGCAATGGCTTCGTCGTCGCCTACACGATACAGAAAGACGACGATAGCACGCCAAAAGCATCGCTTGTTGCTATTCGAGGCGAAACCGCCGAAGTGCTTTGGCGAGAGCAGATCGGAGTAATTCGACCTTTAGCATGGGCGATTTGCAACGGACGCATTGTCTATCTGAGTGGCAAGAACCTGACTGCGCGTGACTTGAAAACAGGCCGTCAATTGTGGACCGTTCAGCCGAAGCTAACAAATCCACGGACACTGCTTGTCGTTGATGATGTCATCGTAATGCAGGCCGGTAAGCTCGTCGCCGCCCACAATGCGACTGATGGCAAAACTCTCTGGCAAAAGACAGTCCCACCGATTGGCGGGGCCGAAGGCTATGATTTGTTCGTAATCGATGGATTGGTATGGCGCGGTATGCTTGGTGTCGATGACCAGGAAAAGCCAGCCCGAAAGAGCCCTGATGCACTGGTCATCGGCTGGGACCTCCGCTCGGGCGAAGAGAAGAAGCGTATTCTCTCAAAAGACCTGCGAAGTCCTGAACACCACCATCGCTGCTATCGCAACAAGGCCACGATCCGATATATGATAAGTTCTTACGAAGGGGCCGAGTTCCTCAACTTCCAGGCTGACAATCACGGCCAGAACAACTGGCTTCGCGGCGCCTGCAAGTATGGTATGATGCCCTGCAACGGCATGCTCTATGTCCCGCCCGACCAGTGCTTCTGCCAGCCCGGCGGCAAGCTGCTCGGATACGCCGCCGTCAAGTCATACCCTGATGCACCTATTGACGCTGTCCCCGACAACCAACGCCTCGAAAAAGGCCCTGCATACCGAGCAGTAACTGATATCTCAACCTCAGTTGATGACTGGCCAACGTACCGTCACAATCCAGCCCGCACAGGCGCCACGAGCTCTGCGGTGCCTCCGAATGTGGCCGTGAAATGGACCGCCGCGCTCGGAGGCAGGCTGACTGCGCCCGTCGCTGCCGCTGGTAAAGTATTTGTCGCTCAGTCGGATGCCCACACGATACATGCCCTGGATGCTGATAGCGGCCGGGCCTTGTGGCAGTTCACTGCAAACGGTCGTATCGATTCGCCCCCGACAATCTATCGGGGGATGGCCCTTTTTGGTTCGAAGGATGGCCATGCCTATTGCCTCCGCGCCTCAGATGGCAAACTCGTCTGGCGCTTCCTCGCCGCCCCGGCGGATCGACGAATCGGCTCTTTCGATCAGATCGAATCAACCTGGCCCGTACATGGCAGCGTCCTCGTAGACAATAATGTGGCCTACTTTGCTGCCGGCCGCTCCACCTATCTGGACGGTGGAATCCACCTCTATGGCCTCGAACCAGCCACGGGAGCAATTCTTCACAAAGGCATTTTGAAAAAGCCCGAGCTGTTCTTGGATGGCCGTCGTGACATGGCCTTCTTCGTCCCTGGCGCCAATTCCGACCTGCTCGTCAGCGAAGGCGGATTCCTCTACATGAGGCAGAAAAAGTTCACGCACGATCTGAAAGAGGTCGAAGTCCCCGTTCTTTCCAGCAAGGGCGCTCAGGACGTCGGCCTGCACATCTTCTCGACAGCCGGCATGCTCGACGATTCGTGGTACAACCGCACTTTCTGGATGTACTCCAAACGCTGGCCGGGCTTTCAGTTGGCAAATCAGGCCCCAAAGACCGGACAGCTCCTTGTGGTCGACCAGGACAAAACCTACGCGGTCCGCGTGTTCTATCGCCGCAATGTCCACAGCCCGATGTTCACCCCTGCAAAGGAAGGCTACCTGCTCTTCGCCGACCGTAATACGAATGAGCCGCAGATTGTTGGTGAGCAGGGGGCCAGCAAGCCCGTCGAATGGCTCCCGCAATCCGATTATTCTCGCGCCCGCGGTGATGAAGTGCGAAAGCTGGAAAGCGAAGCCTTTGGCCTCGATAAGATGATAGGTTATACGCGAGCCGAGCCACCCGTCTGGAAGCGGTGGCTGCCCGTGCGAATTCGTGCCATGGTTAAAGCCGCAGACATCCTCTTCGTAGCCGGCGCCCCCGATCTCCTCGATCCGAAAGATCCCTATGCCGCCTTTGAAGCACGCAAAGGAGCCATACTAATTGCCGTCTCAGCCACAGACGGAACGAAACGTTCTGAACTACCGCTCGATTCTCCACCGGTTTTCGATGGATTAATCGCCGCCAGTGGCAGGCTGTTCGCTTCATTGCAGAATGGCGACATCGTCTGCCTGACCGACCAAAGTGAGACACCGAAACGAATTTTGTCTGCGGCAATACCCCATCGCCCGCGCGATTGACCACTCGCCACGTTATTGCAATTGGTCTTTAAGCCCCTGAGCTTGAAGCATCCCGCCTCATGGCGAGAAGCTGCTCTGCCGCATCCGAGCACATCGGCGTCACTTTACCCGCCCCCTGAACGATAATCTGACAAGCCAGTTCGAAGAACTCAGCATTCTGAATGGCGTGATCGAAGTCACGTGCAACCGTCGCCTGCCCGTGGTTGCTCATAACGACCATATCATGTTCCCGCATCGCTTCCGTTACAGCCTCGGCCAGCTCCTTCGAGCCGGGCGAAAAGTATGGGATCTGCGCAACCGGACCGATATAAAATGGAATTTCCGGAATCACGTAGTAATTGATATCCTCCACCTTACGACACGCCAGTGTGGACGCGAATGGAGTCTGAAAGTGCATCGCAACGTTGACGTCAGGCCTCGCTTCGAGTATGCCCGCGTGGATACCGATTTCGGCTGAAGGTTTTATCCCATTTAAAGCCCTTTGCTCGCCAATGCTGCAAACAACGACGTCTTCAGCCGACAGACGCCCCATCCAGCTTCGCGTCGCCGTAACCAGCATACGGTCCTCGCCGATACGCAGGGACATATTGCCGCTGCTGCATCGCACCAAACCCCGCCTTGCCGCATCGTGACAGGCTTCGATAAACTGCTTCAACAACTCATCTGGCACGTCTTTCATAATCATCCTTCTTGGACTGTTAACTGCATGGTTTCGATATATAATGTGTGATCGCACATCTTCGGTCCCTTGACCCTACAGACGCCACGGGCTCCTCATCGGCCTCCTCAGCATTCTGCTGGCCTGGGCGTCTTCAACGAAGTCTTCTTTCGCCGGGTCCCACCGCAACCTGCGGCCGAGCCTGGTGCAAATATCAGTCAGTTGGCAGATCGTGTCCGTCCGAACCGCTACGTCTATTGGGCAGATCGTTTCTTCCCTGGTCTTCACCGCGTCGATAAAATTCCTCTGGTGCCCTTTGCTTTGGACAAGATGAATCTCGTCAGGCCCAATCGTTGATCCCAACAACGATTCCGGCTCTGCCCAAAGCCCACTCCGGCTAACATGCACCCAACCTTCACTCCCCTGAAATGTCACACCCTGTTTGTGCTGCTCGTTGTCCATGTAGATCATCGTCACACCGTCGACGTAGATATGTTTAACCTTCCAGCTTACAGCGCAATCCGCCAGACCATCCGTGGGAAAAACGCCCGTCCCCTCGATCTCGACAGGGCCCGTGCCGTCGGTGCCATGGCCCCACTGGGCTATGTCCACGTGGTGTACGCCCCAGTAACCGCCTATGCCGCCTATACAGTAATCGGAAATGTGATACCAGTTCGAATAGCTCTCCTCCTGCGTCCATGGCCGACAGCGCTGATAAGTGTAAGGCGCCCACGGCGCCGGACCAAGCCACATATCATAATCGAGCCCATCCGGAACAGGTTGGGTCGGCTGATTCGGAACCGCAAAATCGTGAGGCACGCCCACCAGGATAGTGTGCAGTTTGCCTATGCGCCCGTTGCGAACTAATTCACACGCGAACCGAAAATTCCTCTCCGACCGCTGCTGTGTGCCCCATTGGAAAACCCTGCCGTACCGGTGACACTCCTGCCGCAGAGCCTTGCCCCAGGACACGCTCAAACCAAGGGCCTTCTCGGTGTAAAGGTCTTTGCCGTTGCGAACGGCTTCAAGGGAGACCGGAACGTGCCAATGATCGGGCGTTGCGATGCAGACTGCGTCAATGTCCCCGCGCCCGCAGACCTCCCTGAAATCATTGTAGCTGGCGCAATCGCTATTGCCATAATGTTTGTCAACGATGCCCTTGCCCTTTTGGCGCTGACTCTCCCGAACGTCGCAAACAGCCGCTATTTGCACATCCCGCTGATTCAGGAACGCTCGCAAAAGACCCGTCCCCTGTATCCCCAACCCGATACATCCCATCACAATACGCCCGCTTGGCTCGGCCATCTCGCCATTGCCCAATACCGACGAGGGAACGATCTGTGGCAGTGTTACTATTCCCGCTGCCATTGCCGCTTTTTTCAGGAAACGACGACGCGAACTGTTCGTATCGTGTGACATATAAATGTCTCCTGCAAACACCGTTTAACCGATACCAACTTACTCCCGTCTCTTACCCCGGGATTCCCATATAACTTCACAAACTACACTTTTGCACGCTGCAAGCCACTACAATACCAGCAGACCCCCTGCGATTTCAATACTTACTCGCCCAACATCCCCGTCAGATTATTCTCGATATAGTAACTATCACGTGCGCCGCCGGTATCAGCAGCAGTTGCGCCAGCAGTGTGCCCGCGAAACGACTGGCCACCATCAGCACAACGCACTTGTGGAAGAACCCTTGGCTTACCTTGCCTTCAAGGCAGTCGTCCGTAAGAAGGGAAAGAAAAGGATCTATGCACGTAACTAAGATGATTGCTGCTACCCCCGTGATTATTGGGACAAGTGTGCTGATGGTCAAACGCGAATCGGGATTGAGAAGGGCGGCGTATAATGCTGCAAAACTGCCGACCGTCAGTACGCCGACAATCAGTCCGTTGAGTACGATGAGTTTCACAGGCGCCTGCTTGAGATTCCTGAAGTGGTGCACGTTGCCTTTCGCAGGTATTCTAAAGTTGTCCCTGACCTGTTTTACCCCGGACTTGGTAAAACTATGGAGCAGCAGCCGTGGCAAAGAGCGCTTAACGCTGAATTTCTCCACCAATTTCGCTAAAAGGCCCTGGAACGTCGGAATCAAAAACGCCCCTAACAGCGTCCCTATGCTTGCCGCCAGGATCAGCAGATTGAAGATGTAGCATGGATGGGCGATATCGGCATTGGGTATGTCACGCTCCACCACCTTGGCCAGCAGGGGCGCTTGGAAGGCGTTGGCCGTGCGCGATACCAGCACGAGTATGTTAAACAAAGCGAAGGAAACAGCGATTCGACCCGTCTTCACCGCGACGAGTCTGACCGAATAGGCGAGCGTACCTATCAAGTGTATCGTCAGCGTGAAGATAAAGACAATCGCAAGTCTGTATATCATATCCGCATTCCTTGCCCGCTCTTTCGAGTCAGGACAATCAACTATGCAAAGCCGTCATCAATTCGCGCCCTGCTCCGGCGGCTTGTTTGGAACGTCATCAATCATACATGGCTCTTAAGCTTCATCGCTACTGATAACGCTCCTTTCGCTCGATACCCCAGGATTCACCAGAGGCAGGATAATGAACAGAACAACACCTGCAACAAACATCGCCATCCCCGTAATCTGCGAAATCGTCAGATTAGCAAACTCATAAGGATTATCGTCCCGAATTGATTCCAATACAAATCGGGCGGGCCCATAGAGAACAAGCGCAAGTGCAACGGACGCCCCAGGCAGTTCAAGCCGACCTCGCGCACCGCCTTTACCGGTCTTTCTAAGGCTCCTGCGCCAGAAAACGTACAAAATACCGCATATCAGCAGGGCGTTGATGGACGAATAAAGCTGTGTCGGGTGTACTGCAAGGCAACGATACTTTCCCTCGGTAACATCGTGCCGTTGCCCCTCGGTCATCTCTCCAAGGGGGATAGGGTACCAGTAGCCGTGTTCATCGTAAAAGCTGAAATACTCCTCCTCTGGCAGCTCGATGTAAGGCTGAGTTCTGCCCCTGGCCGGATCGGGATTGATCTGGCTGATATACGCGAACGAGCCGTAGGGAAAGCGAACCGCCCAAGGCAGCTCGCTGGGCCTGCCGAAACAGCACCCGTTTAGAAAACAGCCTATCCGTCCGAACGCCAGACCCATCATCAGACCCATAGCCATGATATCCATATATCGCCGTACCGGCAGCTTGTGCCGCCGCAGGTAAAATATCAGCACAACTATCGCAGGGATAACTCCCCCTACGAATTCCAGCCCTCCCCTCCATACCGCAATAGCGCCGAAAAAATCCCCGCGATACTGATCGAGCCGATGCAACACAAAAAATAACCGAGCCCCCACGATACCGATCATCAGCGAGTAGAGGGCCGCGTTCATAATAATATCGACATCCAGCCCCGCACGCCTGGTCAGCCGCCTGACCAGAAGTATCCCCATCAGAAACCCGCACGCCATCATCACGCCGAAGCCCCTGATAGGCAGGCCAAGCAAAGGTATCTCAAAAAGTTCCGGATGCATCAAAAATCCTGATCTGCCAATCTGGCTTTATTGTCATTGCGAGGAGCGAAGCGACGAAGCAATCTCATACTCCTCGGAGGAAAAATTCCATCCCCTCAATAAAATGTTTGGCCATGATGCCTAATCCATCTAAATTCACAGAGTGCTACACCCACGCCGGAAAAGCAACTCAAAATTGATTATACGCACGATCCCCGCAAAACGCAAAGCATCCTCGCCCCGGCTGCATCTCTCGCTACAACCCTCTCCCCCTTTCAGTAAGAAAAACATTGGACCTTCAACAACCGCAGTTGAATCAATCGAGCACCCCCATTATCAAAAGCACAGCCTCCTGCCGTGGACTGTTCAATACCTCGCGAAGTTCCCGCCGCGCCTGGCGCAATTGCGCTTTAGCCTTATCCCGAGCCTCTTGAAGGGCGGCCGTTTTTTGCCTGATTTGTTCGTCTTTGGCGTCCGGATCGTTCATAAGATTAACAAGCTCGCTAACGATTTTCTTACCCTCGGTCTTTCTGCAGAACCACAGATCGGAAAGAGCCTTATCTGGTTCGCCGTATCCGAACCATTGAAAACCATGTTTGGAGCTGATTTCGGAAGCACATATCCGCAGGTTTGATTCGCCTCTAAGTGCATACACTTTTTCAAGCCTCGGTTCGATAAGTCTCCATTGAGAATCGCTTGCCCTGAGTTTCTGCTTGATATCTTGCTTATATTGCCGCCAGATAATTCGCGACTTTTGCCTGAAAACCTCCTTGTCTTTTTCTTTTTTAGCAGCCATCATTTGATCGATCATCTGTTTCGGATCTACTTGACCCTTAATGTTTCGAGGTCCGCTTCTAAGCCTCCGGGATTCCAATTGAGCTGGAACGATCGATGTCCAAAAACACACAGCCAATACGATTGTAATTCTTAGCTTTGCCATTATAGGTGTCCTCCCTTTCTGTTTTTCAGCTATGCCTGTCTCCCTTAGTACAGGGATAATTTTAAAACTGTCTTACATAAGTCACTCAAGGCCATCCCAGGCGCCGAGGTATCCCATGAAAACCATCGCAGCTTCCTGGCGTGCATTCAGTTCTTTGCGCAAATCCTCTTGCGCTGCAGGTAGTTGCTTTGCAGCATGCCGCCTGGATCTGCGCAAGGCCTCCATCTTCTCCTGAATCTTTATGGGATCGGCGTTCGGGGCGTCCACAAGTGCGATGATATCGTCGACGAGCTTTTCAGCTTCAATTGTTAGCTCCGGCGTCTTGTTGGCCCAGTTTCTGGGCCAATTCTGGCTTGGCGCGCTTTCTGTGTTTCCTACGCCATCACTTGTCTCGCTCCCTAAATGAACCCATCCACCGATCGCCGCGTATGCCTGCCTGCGAAGCCGCACAATTCTCAGCATTTTCGATCTCATAATGTCCCACTGCTCTCTGTTGACTCCGAGCGCATACATCGGGGGTTTGAATCCACCCGCGATTTCTTCCTCTTTATTCTTCAGCTCCTCCTTCTCTTGCTTCGACAACCTCCGTCGTCCGATCTTCTCCAATTCCTCCGTCATAACTGCCGAGAGTTTGAAATCCCTTATTTCTGCATCTGTAGGTCTCTGACCGGTAGAGGTCGGCAGCGGTATGTTCTCGATCTCGAATGGCACCTTGTAATGTGTTGGATTCACTGCTATCACATAGCGAATCTTCGTCACTTCCCCACCTGCCCGATTGATCCCACCGGCTTCACCACCTATTTGCATCCGCCGGAAATCTGGACCGAAAGAACGCCTGCCCCGCTCGATTCTTTCATCGTTTCCGAGAAAGTGCCTCTTAATCACCATCTGCGACGGCAATACATCCTCTATGGACCGCTCTTCCTTTGAGAATTTCTCCTCAGGCCGAACCTCTATCTTATATCTATACTGGTCTCCTGATGTCGTGGCCGACACCACCCGCACTTCAATCTCCGGCGTCAGACGAACCCACTGCCGGCTGGGCTTGAATGGTATATCAACATACTTAAACGAATCCGGCATCAGGACATAGAAGTGCCCCTTCAAATGACCGATCTCCTTCACCCACTCCGGCATTCCAACATCGAGTTGCACCCGTGCAGAACTATGGTCTCTTGGCTCACTGACCAGATGGGGCCTGTGACGGTCCTTCAGTGGTAGATTCAAACGCGCTCGCGCCTGTCCTTCCAATCTGACTATTTTTGACGGCGTCTCAAACCTGGTTTGAGGACGATTTTTGTCGTAGTGCATGCTGTCCGGATAGGGCTGCAAAAGACTCACGTCGACTTCCCGCCCCTTGCCGTCCGCCAGCTCATCCACGATAGCCTCCCTGCATAATCCCATAACCCTTTCCGGATCAAGGAGTCCTATCTCGCACAGCAGCGCGCCTTCCCTCATTTGCACGCTACGGTTACCGTAAGCCAAAAGCTCTGGGCTCTTCAGCATCTGGCCGTCGGAGGTCATCATCCCACCCCCACTCATTTTCACATTAGGCTTACCCTGCGCTAAAAGCAGGTGACCCTTCAGCGTCTGGCCGTTGTAATTGATTGCAAGCCAGTCTACCTTGAACAGCTTTGCGATCTTCTCGTCATACTTCACGTGCCCCGGCTCACTTATTTGCCCCAGTCCCATCAAACTCTCCTGGGAGCCCTTGTTCTCAAGATGCCGCAAAAGCGGCAGCGTCACTTGTTGGCTTGAACCGCTCGTCTGCGAAAACGCCTCAACCGTAAAAACCGCCACCAGCAAACACACACCTAATATAAGAAGCATTCTTCGCTTCACCATAAAAAGCCCCTTTCCCAAAACAATCAGCATCTGAGCATATCGGAAGGCATTTCACGCATTTCAGCATCTGAGCATATCGGAAGGCATTTCACGCATTATCGAGATATCATAACTCTCTGAATCCACCAATATTCCATCCCACACACGAGCTTGGTTTTCCGAGATTACAGTTACGGCACCGGAATGTGCCTGAATTCGAACGGTACTTTATATTGAGTCGGACCTACCGCTATGGTATACTCGATCGATTTTGTATCTGCCCCTATACTCCCCCTCGCACCAGGCGAACAGGGGAAAGAGAATCCACTGGGCTTTCCGGTTAATTTTCCATCTGCTCCGAGAAATTCCATGCGTGTCACAAAACTCTCAGGCAAAGAATCTCCAATATATAAACCCTTCAAATTCTTTCCAATTTGCAAGCTGCTTCTGGACCTGCTCGCAAAGCCCGGAGATTGTGACAGAGCCATCGAAGTGTTAGGTTGATTTATATTACGCCAGCGTTCCTTTATGTAATAACGATTGGTAAATCCATCGTTCCACAGTTCTGCCACCCGCACACCCACCTCGTCAGTCAACCTAAACCATTTGTTGCTGACTTCGAAAGGCACTGTTACATCTTTGAATGATTTGACACCCAGCGCATAAAAATCACCCTTAACAAGCCCGAGTTCCCTCTGTCCCTCACTCACCAACTTGGGATCGAGTCTTACTGTCAAGGACACTGGCCTCAAATCACCTTGAATGGAACGCGGCTTGTTACGCTCCGCTAATGGAAGCCCAAGGCTCAGTCGTGTCCTTCCCTCCCACCGCGATAAAGCCGATGGCATTTCGGTCTCATGTTCATACGAGAGGGATGAATATCCCATGCGGTTAGTACGTAATCTTGATCTGATGATCTCTACATCATTCCCTGCTCCATCAACAACTTGTTCGACAACAGGCTTCCTGCAGACCCCCAAAATCGCTTCAGGATTAAGTATCTTAGCCTGATAATTCAATGAAAGACTCTCAGAAACAATCCTTCTTTTAGAGTTCCTGAAAAGTTCAGGATTTTCGAGCTCTTTGGTGTACGTGATCGATGTCCAGTCCAAATCGAATTTCTTGCCAGCTTTCGTATCGGCTTTAGACTTGGAATAAGCAGGCATCGTCCATGAGCGATCATCCCGATTGCTCGCACCGGCGTCCTGCAAATGTCGCAATACAGGAAGCTGCTTCGCTTTATTGGAACCTCTCGCTGAAGATAAAGCCTGATCTTCGAATGGCAAAGGTATGCGTTCTATCTCGAATGGTATTTCATGATGACTCGGATTGTTCGCTATGGCAATGCGAAACTTATCGACTACCCCATACCCCTGCCCGCTCATCACTCCCTTGCCATCTTTCACTCTCCACTGTGTACCTCCTGCGTTAAATCCCCCTGAATACATCGCAAAGGGTTTTGGCGGCTCTACTGTACCAATTGAAAACACGAACCTGCTTGGCAATGTATCACCTACACTCGCTTCAGGCACACCAATCATCTTGTAATGCTTTTGCGTGTTGGTAATAACGTCTATGTTGTAGTGATACATCCCAGAAATATTTTGTGCTTCAGCAACTTTAATCTGTAGATCCGGCGTTAGTTCAATCCATTCATAACCAGGCTCGTATGGCAATTCGATATACTCTATCGAATCAGCGACAAGTATATTGAAATACCCCTTTATACGCCCGATTCCCCCTTCAATAGGCTCGTGCAACATGCTGCTAATATCTAATTTCTGTTCACCGTGTTTTGGATGCTTGGGCCACCCCTCAGGCATACGCGTATCTCCTCCCTTTATACGCTCCATAATAGCGACCGGATTGAATGAATATTTATACTGCCTGGCGTTTTTCTCCTGGTTGACATCCAGAACGTTGTCTCGACTATCACTGACCTGCGTGATTATAGGCTCGGAACATACTCCAAGGACCAACTGATATTCAGGCATCTCGATATCGCACGTCACCGTCATAGTCTCAGATTCATTACTGCTTCGCTCCTTGGTAGAGACCGCTGGATTGTAAAGCGTCTTCTTCATGAGAATCGACTTCCATCGCACGCGCATAAGATCGCCCGCATTCCCATCGAAATGCAACGTCTCAGGCTTTTTCGTATTATTCCCATAAACCAGATCGTCGAAGCTCTTAATAACACGCGGTGCCACCGCCCGCTCGCCCCTCGGAACCTGCGACACCGCCAACTGCCCGAAAATCGCAATCACAAAAAATACAACCGACATCAGAACAATCCTGCGCTTATCCATAACGAGCCCCTTTCCCAATAGTAAATGGCCTTTCATCAAAATGCTTTTTCTATGAAAAGATATCATAGCCCACTATGTCCAGCTACAGACTGTCTCACCCGATCACGCTGCGGTTTATACTCAAGGCTTCGGCAGTGGAATGCGGTTGAACTCAAATGGAATATCCTGATAAGCAAGACCTTCTGCTATCAAAAAGTCAATTGCCTCTATATCTGCCTCTATGCTTCCTTCTCCGCCGATTGGAGCTGGTACAAGTTTTCCACCAGAGCGATTGTATTTACTCATTGGCTCCCCGTCGACCCTGATAAACTGTCGGCTTACAACAATACTCTTAGGCAGAGTATCATCGGTGAATAAAGACCTGCGGCTCTGCCTCGTTGAAAAGTTACTCCTCCTGTTGCTCACAGGATTCAGCAACTGCGAAAGATTTATTAGACTCCCGCCCTGATCTCCGCCTCGCCAGCGTTCCTTTATTTTATACCGATTTGTAAATCCATCATGCCAGACTTGGGCAACCTGAATCTCCACTTCATCCGTCAAACGCACCCATTCGGCGCTGGCCTTGAACGGTACTCTTACATGCTTTAATGACTCTGCTGTTAGCGCATTGAAACTCCCTTTGACCAGACCGACTTCTCTCTGATCCTGCTCCACCATACCCGGATCGAGCTTGACTGAAAAGGCAACGGGCCTCAATTCAGAACTAAACTGTGGCTTATTGCGTTCAGCCAATGGAAGCCCCATCGCCAATCGTGTTTTTCCCTCCCATTGGGCTAAAGCTGAAGGCATAGTCAGCTTCTGGCGGTGAGGCGGTGTGCGATACTTCAAACGGCTTGCACGCGGTCGCGCCCGGCGGATATCGGCATACTGGTCTTTGCCGTCAACAACCATTTCAATCACTGGTTCGCTGCATGCCCCTATTACCAGTTCAGGCTGGAGTATCTCAGTTTTGCAGAATAATCTAAGCTCCTCTGAGACTCCTTTGCCTTTGCTCCTGTTCGTGACCTCGGTATTTTTGAGCGTCTTGCTGTAAGAAATCGAAGACCAGTCCACGTCGAACCATTTGCTAACATTCTTGTCCGACTGTCTCCTTGAATGCGTCGAAGTTGTCGAAACTATATTTTTTTGCCTGCCCGTCCCGGCGTTCTGCAGGTGCTGCAACAAAGGAAGCTGTTTCGTTCCATTTGAACCACTCGCTAAAGATAATGCCTGATCTCCAAATGGCAAAGGGATGTGTTCTACCTCGAACGGGATCTCTCGAAACGCTGGTTTGTTCGCTACGGTAAAACGAATTTTG
>CAZYMD010000012.1:25788-41045 GCA_964649005.1 uncultured Pirellulales bacterium | reverse complement strand
CGCACATTTTCGCTGCATTTTCGCGTTCATTTCGTACTCCTCTCAAAGAACGAATCGGTCGAATTCTCAACGTACTTTAGATTATAAGGTTTTTATGGCCGGGCTCAAAGCGTAAATAAATCCTTTTCCCACGATTGCAGAATCTGGTACAATTCCCGCTTGCCGCGCGATGATGCGGCAAAAGGTCGCCTGGCATAGACGACCGAGGAACTGATAATTGAATTACCGGAGGGCCTCAAGGATGTTGAGAATCGGCATTGTCGGATTCGGGTTCATGGGCCGGACCCATTATAAGTGCTGGAACAACGTTGACGGAGCAACCGTCGTCGCCGTCTGCGACGCAAATCCGAACATCAGGGATGACACTAAGCAGGCCGTCGGCAACATAGGTGACACGAGCGACGAAATCGATTTTGGCGCATTCGAGCTGTATAACGATTTCGATAAGATGCTGGCGGCTGAGAAACTCGATGCGGTATCGATTACACTGCCTACCTACGTTCACGCTGGAATGACGGTTAAGGCGCTCAAGGCGGGTGTCAACGTTATGTGCGAAAAGCCAATGGCGCTGAACGTGGAAGACTGCGATCGGATGATCGAGGCAGCCGAAAGCAGTGGCAAAATCCTGCAGATCGGGCACTGTGTGCGTTTCTGGCCCGAATACGCCAAGACAAAGGAGCTTGTCGATTCAGGTAAGTACGGCAAGATCGTTGCAGCGACATTCCGGCGTCTCGGATCGCCCCCCACCTGGAGCAAGGACAACTGGTTCCTCGATGAGCAGCGCAGCGGCGGCGTAGCCCTGGACCTGCACATTCACGATACAGACTACATCGAGTACCTCTTCGGCCTGCCCAAGGCGGTGTATAGCTCAGCCGCACGAAACAAGGATGGCCACATGCTGCATATTGTCACGCAGTACCTCTATGACGACGGCAAGGCTGTCGCAGCCGAGGGAGGCTGGGCCATGACGCTAAGCTTCGGCTTCGAGATGAGTTTCAACATTGTCATGGAGAAAGCAACGATAGTTTACGATATGACGCGGGAACCGGCCTTCAAAGTCTGCCCTGCGGAAGGAGAGCCGTTCACTCCGGAAGTCGAAGAAGGTGATGGGTGGCTGTTGCAGATAAAGCATTTCGCAAAAGAGATCGCAGGCGAAAAAGTCCCACCTGTTACAACGTTGCAGCAATCGCGTGACTCGGTGCGCCTGGTTCAGGCTGAAAAGGAGTCCGCGAGTAAGTTGGAGAAAATCGTGATAGAATAACGCATGGACTGATTTGGAGAAGAAGAAAATGAAATGCAAGAACTGGCCGATAGGTGTGTGCAGTTGGTCGCTTCAAACGGATATCGCAGGCGTGGCCGATGCCATGAAGAGAATTGGTATCGATCACGTGCACTTAGGCATAAGACCGGCGGTAGAGGACAAGAACGTCCTGATCCAGATCGAGAAGCAAGTCTGGACAATCACCAGCACCATGATCGATTTCCCACAGGAGGATTACAGCACGTTCGACAGTATTAAGGTCACCGGGGGCATAGTGCCTGACGACTGCTGGGAGCGAAACCTCAAGCTGTTCATGGGTGCACTGGATGCAACAGCAGTGCTGGGCATGGATTACCTCTCAATGCACGCCGGCTTCATCGACGAAAGCGATGAGCAGCGCTCAAAGAAGTTTATCAGCCGGATTAGGACCCTCGCCGATGCCGCTGAGGAAAAAAATATCACACTCCTGCTCGAAACGGGCCAGGAGACAGCAGAGGAGCTTCGCAACTTCCTCGAAAAGCTAGACCACCCTGCCCTGGCGGTTAATTTCGACCCCGCCAATATGATCCTCTACGCAAAGGGTGACCCTGTCGAAGCAGTACACACGCTTGGGCCCTGGATCGAGCACGTTCACATCAAGGACGCTCTTCGCACCAAGCAACCGGGCACATGGGGACAGGAAGTAGCCTGGGGTGACGGCCAGGTCAGGACGGGGCTCTTCCTCGATGCGCTGGATGATATCGGGTTCGATGGGGCGCTCGCAATCGAAAGAGAAGCAGGTGACAGTCGCTTTGACGATATCAAGCATGCAGCCGAGATGCTAAGCAGCATGGACTGACAAACCGCCCGGCAAGAAACATCCGCCAAGGACGTTCGGATTAGATTAAGGAGAACTATATGGACTCTAAACTGTATCTCGCATTAAGCTTCGCCATGTTCATGGAGTTCGCAATCTGGGGCGCGTGGTTCCCAGTGCTGGCTCCACGCCTGCTCGGACCTCTAAAGATGAGCGGCAAGCAAACAGGCTGGATATATGCCACCCTCCCACTGGCTTGCATCGTCTTTCCAATTCTCGCAGGTCTGCTTGCCGACCAGTATTTCGCAACGCAGTGGATTATTATCGTCTGTCATGCAGCCGGAGCTGTTCTGATTTTTTTCGCTGCAAGGCAGTCTAAATTTATTAACCTGTTCGTAGTTCTTCTGATATATTCGGCCTTCTATACCGCCACTCTGCCTTTGGTCAACTCGATGATGTTCCATCATTTGGACAAAGTTTTTCTTGGTGATACGGCCAAGGTCGACGCCGCATCTGGCAAGATATTCCTGTGGGCTCCGGTCGCATGGGCGCTGGCTGGCTACTTCCTTACAGGTTGGCGATGGAAGTTCAAGACCGGCGAAGAGGGCAAGGATTGTCTATACATGGCGGCCGTTCTCTCAGTGATTATGGTCATCGGGGGCCTCATGCTGCTTCCCGCCACCCCCGCAGCCAAAGCCGCTACAGCAAGTTTTGGTAAGGCGTTCGCCCTTTTGGGAAATGGCAACTTCCTGCTCTTCATAATCGTCTCTATGATTGTCGCAGGCTTGATGCCCTTCTATTTTCAGGGCACTGCGCCTTTCATGCAGGATATCGGCGTCTCCGCCAAAAACGTCCCTGCCTCGATGGCTATCGCCCAGGCGGTCCAGGCGCTCGCAACGCTCTTTTTACTGGGAGTATTGCTGACCAATTTCGGAAACAAGTGGACGTTGATCGTTGGCGCTGCATGCTGGGGTGTGTTATATGTGATATACATATCCACACAAAATCGGTTTATTATCATACCTGCTCAAGCTTTGCATGGGCTGGCGTATGTGTTCTTTATCATAGGTGGGCAAATCTTCACCAAATCCTTTGCCCCCAAGGAATTGCTCGGTTCGACGCAAGGAATAATCTTTGCCGCCACATCCGGCTTGGGAATGTTCCTCGGTACTCAGGTAGCGGGATTTATCATGGACAAATCCAAGGTAGGTGACAAATTCCAGTGGCGGAAAGTCTTTTCCGCACCTGTAGCAACAGCCGTTGTGTGCGTGCTGGTGTTGATCCTGTTCTTCAAGGCAACCGCTTCTTAGATCAGGCTATTCAGATGTACTATTGAAAAAAGCCCGCCATACTCATCCGGCGGGCTTTTTTCTCACTATCGTTCGTTGATGTACGTAGGATCCTGAGCAAGCAATTCGCCTGACTCAATACCTTCCAAAGGTCTCGCCATGGCGCTTATCCGTTCTAAACGGGCTGGCAGGCAGGCCTTCCTTATTGAACAGATTAGGCTCTGCCGCATTTTCCCAGCCGTAGCGCACTGCAAAAGGCTGCTTGACTGAATCGCTCCAGACCACTACTGTATCACCATCTATCCTGGCTTGAGCGGGCACAAAGTCACCTGTTTTTTCAGCAATAATAAAATGTGTCAGCGCCCCGCCTTCGGCTTTGAGTCCCGCACCTGTGTAATCGAAAAACAGGCGAATCTTCGCCCCTTCGATACGATGGTGCGAGTATAAAGGCCCTGAATAGACCACGCCCTTCTGGCCGTAATGCCTTGCCAAAGCCCAAAGCGCCAATCGTTTGCCCACATCCTGCTTATTCTTAGGGTGGATGTCATTGGGATTGCCAATGTCCATAGTCACTGCGATGCCTGTATTGGCAGTAGTGCGATACGCAATCAGTTGGGCTTCACGAATCTCAGGGATTTGCCCTTTGTAAGGTGCAATCTGCACAAAATAGAAGGGGAAATCGCCCTGCCCCCAATCCTCACGCCAATTTTCGATCATAGCCGGGAAGAGGGTGCGGTACTGGTAGGACCGTCCGGCATTGGATTCACCCTGATACCAGATGGCACCGGCAATACGGTAGGGAATCAGAGGAGCAATCATTGCATTATATAGTGTGGCGGGACGGTGTGCGTTGCCCGGATCACCCAAATGCCAAAGTTGTGGTCTTCTCGGAGGCTCCTTGCCTGCTGCCTTTGCCTCTTTGACCTGCTCCTGCCATTTTTCGATATTCTTCTTGTGATTCTCCTGGGCCTGCGGATAATCCTTCAGAGCCGCTTCGAACCGATCCAGAATCGGCACAAAATCCTTATCCGCAGCCAGGACCTCTCGCCGCGTCCACGACTCCGAAGGCGTACCGCCCCAGCTCGTATTAATCATCCCGACAGGCACATTCAGCTCGCGATGCAAGGTCCTGCCAAAAAAGTAAGCCGCCGCAGAAAACCGACCTACGGTCTCAGGAGAACAAATCTCCCAGGATCCCTGGCAATCGTCCTTGGGTGTATCCGCGGTCTTGCGTGTGACGTAAAACAGGCGAATCTGAGGATATTTGGCAGCGGCAACCTCCGCCTCAGCATCATTCGACGAGTTCACCGCTAATTGCATGTTTGACTGCCCGGAGGCGACCCAGACCTCACCGATAAGCACGTTATCCAATTGAATCTTGTTCTTGCCTTCTATATTGATGGTGCAGTTGTCCCCTTTTGCGGGTGTTTCAAGTCGAACCTCCCATTTGCCCTGATCGTTTGCTTTCGTAGAGGTCCATTCATCCTGCCATGACCCCTTGACTTTTACAGCCTCTCCAGGATCGCCCCACCCCCAGATAGGAACCAGCGTCTCACGTTGCAGAACCATATTCGAACCGATAATTGCAGGGAGCTTTACCTCCGCTGTGGCACAAACAGCCAACAACAATACCACCAGAAATAACACCCATTTTTTAGCCATGACTTTTCTCCTTTTGAATGATGTCTCTTCGATAGACTGTACAGTTTATTACCCAGAGTGTAATAATGATCCCTTTCTGATACCAGCACTATTTCATACAAAGATACACCCAATCCCAGAGCTGGCGATGTCATCCCTACATGTCATCGGTGTGCACCCGGTAATTCTCCAGCCTCGAACAATTCCGCAAAAAGCCTTTGGCTGAGCCGTGAACACTGGTAAAATTCGGTAAAGGGCTCAGAACGCCATTACCGCTCAGTCCAATGGCGTCTTATGGGGACAGAAGTACTGAAATCCGCATCTTATACGGATCAGTCTGATTGTTGCTCAAATGCAAGGAGTTCAGATTATGACGAATGACAGCAGCGAAAAGTCCTGGCGGGAATACCTATCACCTTTGAAGTTGTCACTTCTCGTAGTCAATGCAGTTTGTTTCGGCGCCCTTCATGTAGTCCTTGCATTAGGCACTCTCAGTGGGCCTTTAGTGCTTATAACGATCGCAACAGGACTATCGCTGTTCGCAGGCCTTGCCGGGGCGCTGATGGCATCCAAGCGTGCAATCAACCAGGAGCATAATGAACCGAATCAGTAACTTATAGTACGAACAGCATCAGAGTGCATGGTACTGCCATGACAGGCCGATTTTTTAAGGAGATCCAGATATGCTGCGGAAAATCAGTATTCTATTGGTTGCATTTGTTTGTTTTGTGATCGCATCAAATGATACGGCCAGCGGAGAGAATCCACCACCACGACTAAGGCGGGCGGATAGCTTTCTGGGCGTTCATTTCGATTTTCACGCAGGGGATGACTGCAAGGAAATCGGCAAGAACGTGGAGCGTGAGATGATTGAGTACATTATCGATCAGGTCAAGCCCGACTACGTGCAGTGCGACTGCAAAGGGCATCCCGGGCAGAGCAGTTACACAACAAAGGTAGGCAACCAGGCGCCTGGATTTGTGAAGGACACTCTTAAGATATGGCGTGACGTAACAGCCAAACGCGGTGTGGCGCTATATATGCACTATTCGGGCGTCTGGGATGCAAAAGCAGTTGAACTTCACCCCCAATGGGCGAGGATCAACGAGCAAGGCAAGACGGACTGGAGGCTAACCTCGGTATACGGCCCTTATGTGGATGAGCTTCTGATACCACAATTGAAGGAGCTTGCAGGTGTATATGCCGTCGACGGCGTCTGGGTAGACGGGGAATGCTGGGCTACCGATCGAGACTATGGCGAGAAAATCCTCAAGGCTTTCAAGGAAAAGACCGGCATCACAGACGTGCCCAGAAAGCCCGAAGATCCACACTGGTTTGAATTCTCCGAGTTCTGCCGGGACGGTTTTCGAAGCTATCTCAATCACTATGTAACCGAATTACATAAGAGCAATCCTGACTTTCAAATTGCGAGCAACTGGGCATACAGCTCGATGATGCCGGAGCCTGTAACAGTGGATGTTGACTTTATCTCGGGTGACTTTTCGCCCCTCAACAGCGTTAACACCGCCCGCGTCGAAGCACGATCCATGGTTCATCAGGGAAAGCCCTGGGACCTTATGGCGTGGAATTTCACGAATACAGGCGGACAGTTCAGCACCAAAAGTATCCAACAGATGAAGCAGGAAGCCGCTGTGGTGCTGGCGCTGGGCGGCGGATTCCAGGCCTATTTTCCCCAACGGCGTGATGGTTCGGTGCGAAAGTGGCAGATGAAGCTTATGAAAGAGGTAGCTGAGTTTTGCAGGGCCAGACAAACGATCTGTCACAAAGCTGAGCCAGTCCCGCAGATAGGCCTGATCTACTCAGGCAAGGCCTTCTATCGTATCAACCGCAAGCTATTCTCCGCCTGGAGCAATGAACTGGTGCCAATGCGAGGGATTCTGCAAAGCCTGCTGGAATCGCAGTGCGTCGTGGATATCGTGATGGAGCATCATCTAACCGGGCGGATGAAGGAATATCCGCTGTTGGTCTATCCGGAATGGGAGTACATCGATCCCCAGTTCAAGAAGGATTTGCTGGAGTATGTCAAGCAAGGCGGAAACCTTCTGATCGTCGGGCCTCGTGCGGCAGCCTTGTTCGAAAAGGAACTTGGGATAAGTTTCGAAGGCGATGCGAGAGAGCTGGATAACGGCCTTGAGTACAATGGCTGGGTGGCTGGCATCAAGAGCCTGTTTCGCAAAGCGAATCTTACTGACCGAGCTAAAGCATTCGGCAAGATTCACCGTGACAATGATATCGAAAGCCCCTTTGAAACGGCTGCTTCGATTGCCCAATATGGCAAAGGCAAAATCGCTGCAATATATCTGAACCTTGGCGAAAGATATCATAATGGGGCAACATCAGTCGGCAGGGAATTCCTAAAGGGACTCGTGGACGAATTGTTCCCCAATCCATTGGTAAGGGTTAAAGGTTCGCAGTATGTCGATGTGACAGCCAACCGTAAGAACGGTAAATTAGCGATTAATCTTGTCAACACAGCCGGTCCTCACGCAGACGACAAGATTCATGTTTTCGACGAGATCCCTGCTGTTGGCCCGCTATCGGTTATTATCCGATATAATAAGCAACCGCACAGAGTGACGCTCGAACCTTCCGGCGACAAGATCAAATACCAGTACCGCGATGATAAGATCAGTCTGACGGTTCCGCATCTGGAAATTCATGACGTGATCGTAGTGGAGTGATTGCAAGGGCAAGCAACACCAGCACCGGGGGACCGGCTACGTTCGATCCTCAGGGCCGTTTTTCTTCAGATGCCCGGCTATTTCGCCCAATTGCTCGTTCATCTTCTCTGTTTCTTTCAACAGCTTCTGCAACTGGGCATGAATCGTTCGCGAACCCATAATAGTCTGGGCAAATACCAGGAAGAACATGAGAGCCACCGCCCCGCCGATTGCGATGAAACTCACGCTCCGCAGTATCTTCTCGAGAAGATCATACATGCCCGGGTCAGGGGCTGTACCAATATCAGCTATCAGCCAGAAATTTATCATATCGAATACCTATAACCGCCGCCCTATCATGCGTCAAAATAAAAATTACATCTGGTCCATAGAGCTACCAGTACATGCTCGAAATCCAGCAATCGAGCAGACACAGACATTTCCTATACGTCCATATTGCTCAATCTATTTTACGATTACTGCATGGTTACTTCAATCTTCTTCGATGTCTTGTCCAATTGCAGTGCACCCGACAGCTTGCGCCCACCCGCCTTGGTCTCGACCGCGTAGTCACCACAGAAACCACGGAAACCGACCTGGCCTGAGCCATCTACTTTTGCCTCCATAGTGGTCCACCACTGATTTTTTACAAGATCTATTAGCCGTTCATAAGCCGGCTTGGGCGACATATCCGCTCTTACAAGGCCCGCCGGCGCCATCTGCCAGGCGTTCTGGTCGGTAAAGTCCCACCATGTAATAGCCTCGACAGCAGGATGCGAGAACAGCACCTTATAGAATTCCACAACCTGTTCGGCCTGTCGCTTTTCGCCTTCGGGTGTAGTCACCCAGTGAAAGTTCGGGTCTTTGCTATTCTTCTGCAGATCGTAGCCCTGCCTGCCGGATACCAAAGTCAACTCGGTAAAATGTAGTGGCTTGCCGAAACGTGCGAAGTAGTCACACACTTCACAGGCCTTTTTCGCACCCCAGTAGCCACCGTGCATGTGCGACTGGATGCCAATGACATCGTACATAGCTTTGCCAGCCGCGTCCTTAAGCTCAGCGATTACTTTGTTAGCGAAGGCGTAGCCGGTGCGGTAATCGTTGATTATCAGAGAGGCCTTCGGATTCGCCTGACGAGCGGTCTTGAATGCTCCGCGAACGTACTGGCCGATTCCCATATCTTTAATGGCCCTGGTCATTACAGGTGAACGCCGTTTACAATCGGCTCGGTCATATTCAGTTGCTTCATTAACAACATCCCAGATGTCGATATCACCTGCAAATTTGCTGACACATCGTGTAATCCTGGCAAGCTGCTCTTTCATGGCTTCTACCGGATCATCAGGCAGCCATCTCGGGTCAACATAATTCCAGGCCAGTGGATGGCCCTTTGTCGTAACATTGTGCGCCTTGCACCAGCTTACAATCTCGTCTGTGCGAGCATCCGAAGGTTCGCCTCGGCGCTGTGTGTAATTCCACCAATAAAAAGGCAGTGTTGCGAAGTTCAGAAGCCCTGCAAATTGTTCTGCATAAGCTTCGTTGTCCCGCTCTGTTCTGCAGCTGTTGAGCTTGAAGATGTTGCAGCCAAAAAGAAACTTGTGCTTCTTCTGGCTGATTTTCACTATTGTCCCAGGCTTGAGCGGTTTGTCGTCAGGACTGATCAGTTTTAATACAGCATCAGCCTTTCGATACTTCTCTATGCGTTCATCCACAGCCGAGAGAACTTCCTGACTGTTAGTCATCGTTCGTTCTTGTGAATACAGCAACTCAGAAGGCAAACCAACAGCCGCCGCCCCCAGTCCTATACTCCTGATGAAATCTCTGCGATTCATCGTATCTCCTTGTACAAAAACCATCGTCGTCAAGGCAGGTAATGTAAACATTCGCCTTCACATAAGCCCGTGAAAAACGACCAGCAATTCGTTCAGACAGCCTCATCCTCAAGCTTAATATTTGTGAATCTGCTGAACATCTTCAACTCTTTCATTATATCACCATATACGGTCTGTCGGTGCAGCCCACCGTGCCAGTTCTTCCAGAGTTGGGTAAGGTCACCGTCCACGCGAACGGTGACCTTCGTTCGGCAGCCTCGGTCATCTTCGAGCGATACCGGCGCATCAATGATCTCTCCAGTGAAGTAAGGCATATAATCGGTCCCCATCAGAATGCCCTGCGTAACCCTCTGGCCTCGCCTCATCTCCACCTGAGGCACCACACCTTCCTTGCGCTCCATTACGGTGCGCAGTTTGTATGGAGCGGCCGGCCCCTTTGGCCCATCCATTTTGGTCGTTCCCAGACAGTGCGCAAGAATGATGCCATTTGTTGACTCATCAACCGTTGGGTCGCTGATAAAGCCTGGTCTGCCTGTCAGCCCCTGGAAGATAATGTGAGTCATGGCGCTTTGCAGGTCAGATTCGCATATGCCGCCAAGCCCCATATTGTTGAGTCTTGTGAAGCCAACGCAAGGATAGGCCGGAAGCTTGATCGTTTTGTCCCACATCGTTCCATAGCAGTCAATAGTCATAACAGTAGCGTCCTGCTCGTTCATTATGTCTTCCAGGGCCAGCGCTAGCTTGCACGACCTGAAAACATCGCCAACTGTAGGCTCGACTACCCTTTCGGCCTGTTTGGTCCATAGTGCCGCCTCCGCTTTCGCACGGGCATCATCGACGCTATTGTAGGCGCCAAGAACACGGTCAAGCTCGATGCGTTCGATCCGCGTGCCAAACTTGTCCTTCATCGAGGCCGCATAATCCTCAAAGGATCGAGTCGTCAGGTTCAGAACCTTGGCTTCCTTGAGGTGATGGATTGCACGGAATGGACGAATCGCTACGGCGAGCTGCCCATAATCGCTGGTGAGCATACATTCCATTTTGGCCCCAAGCGGCTGATTTTGCAGCGCGCCGAAGCCGACCCACCCATGCCCTGAATATGGCAACGCAAAGACCACTGTCGGCTTGCCCGTCTTGAGGATCTCATCGAGAATGGACCTGACTCCGATGTTGAAATGGATCGCCAGAACACCATCAACTTTGTCGAGCTTGTCCTTCAGTTGGACGATCTGCTCTGGGGAGCTAACCACCTGATCCACGACAAAATCAACATCGTAAAGCTCGTTCTTGAGCTTCGCGAACTCGGCTTCGTATGTCTTAACCTCCTGCCTGAAATCGAGATTTGGTTTGGGCCATAGGCCATGAGATGTACCCATGTACAGCCTGGCGACTTTGACCTTTGTGCCCCTGCAACCCGGGCTGACCAGTGCCGATCCTCTCGAACGTGCAGCAAGCGATATCAAGCCTGAACTTAGACAGACTGCACTACCGGCGGCTGTCATTTGAAGAAATTCCCTGCGATCGAGTGACGTTCCCATTGCAACCTCCCATTTTTTGCCCGTATCAATCTGTAAGGGCTATGTTTAATCCGTTCCATACCCATCAGACAATCATAGGCATATTAGAATCCCAAAAAGGGCAAAGAACAAGTGGATTTCTCGATCTTGGGGCAGGGAGGGTGCGATTCACGCAGCCATTTATTTTTTTGCAACGCCTAATCGAATGTCAGAGCCGGATGAGATTCGCATATTCGACCAGAAGCGTCTTCTTGCCGCAGGTGTTGAAGTTAACGACGACAATACTCTTGGGCCCCATATTGATGTATTCTTTGACTCTGCCAAGCCCGAACGTTTGATGACGCACCAGTTCGCCCGCCTTGAATTCGGGTTCCGCCGGTCCGGCATTGTTATCATGCTCATCCTCATACGTCCATACATCATCGTCTTCATCTTCATCCTGGTCGACTGGTTTGAGGCCAAGCTCGAACAGGAATTGCGATGGAATCGTCCGCATCATCTGGCCACGAATAGTACGATATCTGGCGAGGCTAAGATGCAGATTTGTTTTGGCGCGAGTTATGCCCACAAACAGGAGCCTGCGTTCCTCTTCCATATCGTCCTGGTCTTCCCCATTTGCGCTTCGCTCGTGTGGCAGCAGCCCATGCTCAATACCGATGATAAAGACGTTCTCGAATTCGAGGCCCTTGGCGGCATGCAACGTCATCAGAGCGACACAATCGCTGGACGAATCGTAGGCGTCGGTATCGCTGAAAAGGGATATCTGCTGTAGATAGTCAATAAGGTTAGGTTCCTCGGCATGTTCAACATAGGCTGCCGCGGAGTCAATTAGCTCATCGACGTTCGCGAGAGCATCCTTACCTTCAGGGCCCGCGGCCTCGAATGCCTTGCAGAGGCCCGATTCGTCAAAGATCCGTTTGATGAGCGATGCGACATCCCCGGCAATATCGCTCTTGAACGATTCGATCATATTCACAAAGGCCAGAAGCTTGCCCTTGGCGCCCTTCGATAGCGAATTGATCTGCTCAGCCTTCCTGAGAGCTTCGAATGCACCGATGCCGCTGCGCTGTGCGTAGTCGAGCACCCTGTCCATCGTTACCTTTCCGATCCCACGAGCAGGCGTATTGATGATGCGTACAAGGGAGACCTCATCGCTCGGATTCGCCAGGACTTTCAAGTACGCCAAGACGTCGCGGATTTCCTTGCGATTGTAGAACTCGACGCCTCGCACGACCTGATATGGAATTTTATTTCGTATAAATCCTTCTTCAAGCAGCCTGCTCATAGAATTTACGCGATAGAATACAGCGACACTGCTTAGCGTGTCGCCATTGCGTTTAATCTCAGCGATCTTCTCGGCTACGCCATGGGCTTCCGTCTCTGCATCTTCGAAAGCAATGACAGTAACCTCACCTGCATCCGGCCTGACGGGAACGAGCCTCTTGGCCTTGCGGTGCTGATTGAAGGCGATGAGTTTGTCCGCAAGCGCGAGCACGCCAGGGGTGCTGCGAAAATTCTCTTCGAGCTTGACCACAATCGCGTCAGGCCAATCCTTCTCAAAGGCTAAAATATTGCGGATATCGGCCCCGCGCCAGCGATAAATAGACTGGTCTGGGTCGCCTGTCACACAGATATTTCCATGACCTGAAGCAAGCGATTTGGCAATTTCGTATTGCGCGATGTTCGTATCCTGGTATTCGTCAACCAGCAGAAAACGAAAGCGGTTTCCAAGCTCCGCGCAAATATCGGGAACATCCTGAAGCAGGAAAGCAGTCTGAGCGAGCAGATCATCGAAGTCCAAGGCATTGCACTGCTTTAGAATTGCCTGGTAACGACAATACACATCGGCCAGCTTCTCGGAAAAGAAATCATCAGCGTCGCTCTTGAAGGATTCAGTGCTTATAAGCTTGTTCTTTAGCGTCGAAACCGCACCAAGCATGCGCGCAGGCGGAAAGTTGGAAACATCCAACTCGCAATCCTTGACAGCCTGTTTCATGCACCTGGTCTGGTCGGAGTCGTTGTATATGCTGAAACCAGGCTGTATCCCCGCTCGATCGGCATATTTGCGTAAAATTCTCACGCACAGCGAATGGAACGTGCTCATGTACGCACCCGCTGACGGGCCAAGCATAAAAGCTCTTTGGCGCATCTCTTCGGCGGCCTTGTTCGTAAACGTAATTGCACAGATATTCCATGGCTGCACGCCTGATTCGATCAACGCCGCGATTCGATAGGTGATTACCCTGGTCTTGCCACTACCAGGGCCTGCCAAAACAAGCAGCGGACCTTCGATATGAAAGACCGCTGCTTTTTGCGCTTCTGTCAGCTCTTTACTAATTTTCTCAAACATTTATAAGACCAGTCGTTTCCAATGTTGCATCATCTCAAGTTGCGTTCAAGACCGGCCATACTAACATACAAAACACATGAGTCAATCAGGCATTGGATATTCCTCGAAAACCCTGCCAAAACCGCAAAGATGGGAGAGTAAATAACGCCAGCTCTTCCATCACTCCACATGGAAACAAGACGTGAAATGTTGTTAACTCTGTTGGGACTTCTGAGACTGCTCGGCTTGTTTTCTCAGTCTTTCTTCTTCAGTCTCAAGATTCTTGTAGAGATCGGGCCTCTCGGACCTGATGCGTGCAAGAAGGCTCTGTCTTAGATAAATCGGATAGCCGTTATCGTTGAGGAAATCCATGAGGGCAAAATACTTCAGTAAACTCAGAGCGGGAAGATCGATACGGTTCTCATCCAAATATATCGACTGGTAATGCTCGTGGATTTGGGTGGCGAGGCTTTCCCTGCCGAAAGCAGCGTCATCGTCATGAATCGCGAAAAGGTAATAGGCCTCGCGCAGCAATCCGAGTATCTGCTCTCTGGCATCTTTCAAACCGATGCTGTCAAGCTCCTCGATCATGCGTTTTAGAGCGTATTGTTCGAGTGGAACGTTGAATTCAGGCAGTGCGTACAGATCTCTAAGCTCATCCAGGATTCTCTGCGCGCCTGACTTATGACCCGCCTGATAGAACATCAGAAGCGCGTTTTTCAGCATATTGCGATGACCGTTTCTGTACGATTCGTGCCGACCCATTCTCTCAGAATCCTTGTATCTTTCGATAATCGCCAGAACCGACTTGTCATACGAGTGGAACATCCGCAAATCGGGACGCACAAACAGTTGTTTCTGCATGCGGACTTCCGGCGGCTTGGACGGGTCCTCGGAAGGAATCTCCACGGGCACATCGTATATAATTATCTTGCCGTTGCGGAACAGGTTCTGAAGCGAGTGCGCGACCATACGGTCCGTATTGACAACGTCGCCGTCCACTTCCTGCTTCTGCTGCCTCGCACTCAATTCGAGGCCCTTGACCGCCCAGTAGATAGCGTGAGAATCAGGATGTCGCCAATCCAATGGCTTCCGGCTGTTCGGGTCCGCGGTTTCGAGTGGGCCGTACTGCCGGTTCAGCTCGCGCATATCAAAAGGCTCAAGCCTCCATTTCTTGCGAAGCTCGTAAGCCCTGGCAAAGACGTCGAACTTTTCAAGCGTCTTAGTGCCCCTGTATTCATCAATAACCTGACCGGCGGCCGGACTGAATCTTCGCGCCTCCTGCCTCAGAGACAGATAACTACTGACAAACTCGGGCGTCTTTGCATCCGTAAAGGACGTATCGGCGTCTCTCAGAGCCTTGACAAAGCTGTCCACGTTAGGATCGATTGTGATATCTCTCCACTGTGTCGGCGTGTCAGCCAGAGCATCGAAATAGGCGTTGTCCGCAGAGCCAAGCAACGGGCCAATCTCCATTGCCAATTGCAGTTTATAGTATTTATGGCAATCGTCCGAAACGTCACCGATCTTGTGCTGGAATATACGCCCAAGCTCGCGATACAGTCCTATTGCCGTTGGGTTCAGTGGAATCCCTTTGTCTCGAAGCAGCTCGTAGCCGTTGCGGACCCAGCGCCATCGCTGGTCGGGCTGGCTGGCGGGAATCGCTACTGAAATGTTGTACGCCATGTTCCAGGCTTGAAACTCCCAGACCGAAGCAAACCTCGGCTGAAGCGTGGTGATCCACTCGGCAAGCTGTTTCGCATCAAAGAACTGGCCTTCTTCCTTGAGTCTGTCCGCCCGCATCCATAAGACATCTACAACCAAACCTCGAAAGGCCCCCATCGCAACCGTAGCGAACGCCAGTGAGGGTGGTGCGTTTTTCAGAGGCGCATTGGTTATGAGCTTCATTTC
>CAZYMD010000012.1:0-25778 GCA_964649005.1 uncultured Pirellulales bacterium | reverse complement strand
GTCGCTGCATGTTGATGTAGTCGAGCTGCATGCCCGCACAAATAAACAAACCAATGGCCAAAGCAAGGCAGCCTACGCAGATTGTCACATCTCGAAAACGCATATTTCAAATTCTTGTTACTATCAGCACTAAGAAGTGCTGGAATCAAATAGGCAAATTCTGTAAAGAGGCATGCGCCTAACGATCCAATTTCGCTTTTATACGATGATTTTTGCAATTTCTCGAAACTTGAAAATCACCAAACCCAATATAAACAGCAACACTGCCTTAATCATAACCAAAAACAACAGGGCCCTGCCAACGACACCCCAGCTTATCAAACGTCCCGGAACCAGGTACTGGTTGGGATTGATCTTATCCAACTGTGGCAGGAGATGAACTATCCATTTGATCGTGAACGAGTAAACCAAACTAATGTTGGTGCTCAGATAACTGAACGAATCGATCACAAAACCGCTGAAGCTGGCGGTAAAGAACACGACGATGCACAGCAGTATTGCTACGGGAAACGACAGAAACGTCGCTGCAAACACGCCAAGACAGGTCAGAAAGACCAGCCTGAAGAACACTAACAGAACCCCCCTTGCGAAATTCGCGGTGAAGCTGTCGGCCTTGTAAAGAACCTCCAAACCATCACCCAAAGGAAAGAAAATCGTAGTATTGTTCAGTTGCGTATTCAAAAATGCTACGGCCACATACCCATCCGGCGCCACGGCATCAGCAGGCATTTCAATCTCACGAAAGGTCCTCACAGGATCCTTCCTGCCAAAGGGTGGATAAAGCTGAGGCGGATTCTGCGACTGGACCGAAACACCATTCTTGATATATCGATAGTCGCCAATGAACCACTGCCCATACACCTGCTCGTCGGGAGGAGTTACGGAAACATCGTATTTGAACCTGACGAACAAGCTCCCGTTGGGATCTCGTATCCTGACGTTTTCAAATTCCCAGATCAGTTCTTTGCCAACCTCGGCGGCCCGCTTGTTGAGCTTAATCTGGTTAGTAAGCTGCGCGATAATAGCATCTTGTGTAATGCCCTCGAAGAGCTGGTCCAGTTGGCCTGTCCTCCGAAGTTCCGCATATCTCTCCATTACCTCCTTCGACACATCCACATCAGCCGGCACTATTGACTTGCGCGCCGTTAAAAACTCATTTTTGGCTTCCGCCAATTCAACATCGCTAGAGCCATAGTACTTGGGCATATACGTGGCGATCCAATATATTGTGCTCGATAAGAGCAGCAGCAGAACAGCGTCCAGTATCAGCACGCCCAGGAGCTTGCCTAACAATAACTCGTACCGGCGTATGGGTTTCGTGAGAACCATGTATATCTGTCTTTGCGAAATATCGCTCGTGAGGGCATGGATCGAGACAATAATAGTCAGAAGGCACAGCAGCATGCTGGTCAGGGACATACCGTAGCTTATAAAAGACTGCAATCGCCCTTTGAGAGTTCCATCCCCCGTGGAAGATAGGCCGAGGACAGGAAGAAGTATGAGCAGCAGGACTATAAAAATGGTGGCGACACGCATCCTTACAGCCTGCTTGATAGTGTTCTCGGCAACCGCCCAGATACTACGCATCGTCGGAGCCTCCGGTCTGCTTTCGATCTGTATGAGTGGGCGCCTGCGTCTTAGGTTTCTTTGATCCGGTTAGTTCGTCGAGAACATTCGTATCGGGCTCATCCGCCGCAGATACGTCGCTTTCGACCGCCTCTGTAACCGCTGCATCCGGAGCAAAGGTGATTGGTGTCTGGTTATCGAGTGATTTGGTTAACGTCCCGAGCAGCTCATTGTCGGGTTCAGGCCTGTCGGGAGACACTGGTTGCTCCGTTTTGGCAACTTCGACAGGAGGCCCGGCAGGCTCTGCGTCTGATACAAGCTTGTCAAGAATTGTCTCGGCACTTGCTCCCTCGGCCAGGAATTCGCCTATCTTGGTCGTGCTGACCGCCCCGCTTGTGGGTCGGGCCTGCTGCTGAGCCGCATTTACCGTCCTGATAAAGAAGGACTCCAGCTTCTCCATGGGAGAACTCACCTCACACTCGGCATGTTCATTACGTGCAATACTGCGAATCTTCTCGACGGCTTTGTCGCTGATGGCATCTGTCGTAATCAGCCTTTTATCGCTCTGCTGCAGCAGATCCTGAACACGTCCCTTGGCCTGGATTCTGCCGCCATAAAGGATGGCGATTCTGTCGCACACATCTTCGACATCGGCGAGCAGGTGACTGCAGAGCAGAATCGTCTTGCCTCGCTGGGCGAGCTTGAGGATCAGATCCTTTATCTGTCTTGTGCCTATAGGATCGAGCCCGGTAGTTGGCTCATCCAATATCAGCAGATCGGGATCGTTTATTAGCGCCTGGGCCAGGCCGATCCTTCTGGCCATACCTTTCGAGTAAGTGCCGACAGGCCTGTTTGCAACCGCCTTGAGACCGACCATGTCGAGCAATGCTTCTATCCTCATTTTGCGGACCTGTCTGTCGAGCCCAAAAATTCTGCCATAGAAATCCAACGTCTCCCTTGCATTCAAATACCTGTAAAGGTACGACTCTTCAGGCAGAAAACCTATCTTCGAGCTAATCTTCGAATCCGTGGCGTCTCCGCCCAGACAAAAGGCCCTTCCCTTAGTCGGGTGGAGAAGTCCAAGGAGCATTTTTATCGTGGTTGTTTTGCCTGATCCGTTTGGACCCAGCAGACCAAAAACCTCATTCTTGTTGATCTGCATGGTGAGATCGTCCACGGCATAAACTTTGGCCCTGCCCCACCAATCGGAGAACACCTTTGTCAGAGAGAATGTTTCAACTGCGTATTCCATAATATCGTGTCTCATCTACGAGGTACACTAATCCGCCGGATAGCTATACATGCAGGCCCAGCTTGGCCGGGCGCCCCTGCGATGCCCCACCGCTACCGGTCCAGTTCCTCGCCATGGCGGAACAAACGTGCACTATTGAAAACAATTACCAATGATCCTGCAAAATGCAGTATAGCGGCTATCTCTGGCCTCAGGAACTTGGATAATGAAATTCCTGAAACGATAAACAGCATCCCAAAGGCAAGATTCTGATTGATCACTTTTCTTGTTCTTCTCGAAATCTCGACCAGGAAAGGAATGCGTCGCAAGTCATCGCTCATCAGTGCTATGGAGGCCGAATCAATGGCGACGTCACTGCCCGCGGCGCCCATGGCGATGCCAAGGTCACCCGCCGCCAGCGCCGGTGCATCGTTGATGCCGTCACCCACTACGACCACAGTGTGCCCATCCCTCTTGATCTGCTCGACGACCTCAAGCTTGTCCTGTGGCAGACAGTTGGCTCTGAAATCCGTGCAGCCAAGCTCGGCAGCCACGCGATTCGCAACTTCTTTCCTGTCACCGGTGAGCATTGTCACCCTCTTGATTCCTATGTCACGCAACTCCTTGATGGCCTGCTGCGCCTCGGGTCTGGTTTTATCCTGCAAACCGATCCAACCCACACACTTCGATCCATTCGCCACGTATAGCGTGCTGAAACCCTGCTCCTCATGCAAGTTGGGATCCGGGACACCTGATGTATCGACACCGTTCTCCTTGAGAAAGCTGTCTCTACCAACGAGAATCCTGACAGAATCCACAACTGCCTCTACACCTTTGCCCGGAACCTCCTTGAAATTCTCCGCCTCATGCAATACGAGCTTGGCCTCCTTCGCCACTTCCTGCAGCGCCCTGGCGGCCGGGTGTTTGCTCATCGTCTCCGCGGAAGCCGCCGCTAAGAGCAACTCGGCCGGCTCGACACCTTCGGCGGGCGTAAGCTTGGTGACATACAGACGGCCCGTCGTAACCGTTCCGGTCTTGTCAAAGACCATCGCAGTCATTTTGCCCGCCACTTCAAGGTCTGCAACGTTCTTGACCAGCACGCCCAGCCTGGCGGAGGCGGAGACGGCCGCAACCATTGCCGTCGGTGTTGCCAGAATGAACGCACAGGGACAACTGATTACAAGTATGGTGATAGCCTGATCGATGCTCTTCGTGAAGAACAGGAAAACTCCCGCAACCATCAGAATCGTGGGAACATACCACTTCACATACTGGTCGATTATCCGCATGATCGGTATCTTGGTTTGCTCGGCCTGCATTATGAGCGATTGCACCTGTCCGAGCGTTGTGTCCTTGCCCGCTTTAGTGACGGTGATATCCATCATGCCCGTCAGATTGTTCGTACCCGCAAAAACCTGCATCCCCGGAACTTTATCAACAGGCAGAGATTCGCCTGTAATGGTAGCCTCGTTTACCGAACTTAGGCCCTTGGTGACCTCACCATCCGCTGGAATATTGTCACCGGGACGCACCCGCACGCAATCTCCCTGATGAAGGCCGCTGACTTTCACTTCCGTCTCGGAGCCGTCGCTGTTGAGTAAGCTCGCCTTGGTCGGCGTCAGATGTATAAGGGACTCAATGGAAGCGCGTGCGCCCAGCGCCGTACGGGTCTCAACAAGCTCGCTCAGCAGCATGAAGAATCCGATGACCCCTGCGGCAACGTAGTTCTGCGTTGCAAAGGCCGCGAATATAGCCAGCGCTGCAAGCAAATCCATGTGCGATTCCCGCCTGATTGCGCTTAACGCGGCATGGACCACAATAGGCAATCCGAGCAGAATCGCGCCGAGCATGGCAAGGAACTCCGTGCTGTCAACGCCATATATGTACTTCGCGATGCCACTGTTGATCAGTAGTACACCACCGGCAAGTGTCCCCAAAAGAGCTACACTCACACGAAGCTGCTTTCCACGTGTTTGCTCGGCGGTTATATCTTCTTTGAAATGTAGGTGCTGATGCGCCATTATCTATGTCTCACCTTTTTCTTACTGATTTACTCTCACAGTTACGGCTGGGTCGAATCGTTTTTCGTCGTCGTTGCAGCGTTATCCTGTTTCTTCTTCTTGATCGTATTATCCCTGTCCATAAGCACTCTAAGCTCCTCGCCTGCTGAGCGATCCGAAGACTCGATAGCAATTATCTCGTCAGCATTCGCAAAGACATTCTCAAGTGTGTCGAAGTAAATCCTTTGGAGCACCAGTTCAGGACGTTTACGGTACTCAGGCAGCAAACTCTTTAAGTAATCCGCGTTGGCTTCCGCGTTCTTCGCCACGGTCGTGCGATAAGCGTCCGCTTCGTAGATTTCGTTCTGGGCAAGACCGGATAGACGACTCCATAGAAGCTCTTTGTCCACTTCGGACATGTTGGGATCGTTGATGGCTGTAAATAATTCTTCGGCAACCGGCCCCGCCGCTTCGCTCAAAAGATTGGACGCATTGGTTCTTGCCTTGGCTATATCTTCCTGACTTGTCTGTCTGACCGAAATCGATTCCTGGAACGCCTGATCCACCTGCCTGGGCCACATTTTATCGACTAATTGGACTGAAACCACCTTGATTCCGCTCTCGATAGCAGAGAGCTTCTTCTCTATAAGCTCTCTAACGTCATCGGTAACCCCTGCGACGCGTTCGAAGAGTACTTCATCAATCGTATAATTAACCATTGTGGTTACAACAGCATCTTCGAAGATGTTCCTCAAAAGCGGTTCGATGTTCTTGGTAATTACCTCGAAGTACAAGTCCCCGGGTTTTACAACATCGATGTACACATTTCTGAAGAAAACCTCGGCGTCGTCGATCTGGTAGGTCAACTGCCACCTTGTATGTGCTATATTGTAGTCACTTCCATCGGTCGAGTACCTGCCATCAATCTTGATATCGTCACCGTGAGTTAGTGTATATCCATCCTTAATGGGATCAAGCTTCGGGGGAATACGGCTCGACTTTTTCGACCCTTCGTTGAGCAGCTCAGCCTGCGTCTGATAGTACCAGAAAGAATTGATCGGTATGTTTACCTTCCTCTTGATCGGAATTTTAACAACTTCGTCTATAGGATATGGAAACACCCACTTGGCGCCGGGACCGATCACGCGATCTTCGCCTACCGGTACAAATCTGCCGAACCTCAGAAGCAAACCGACTTCCTCAGAACCGATGGTTTTAAATCCTGATGCAAGAAAGGCCACCACCAGGATTATCATGATTACCTTTAGTATGACGAAGCTAATCCGCAGAGCATCCGACAACGACTTACCGGCCGTATCGAACTCCTCGGCGTGAACCTGCCCGGACTCTGATTCCAGGTCCTTATCGTTATGGTGATGATGATCGTGGCTCATAGTTCTTCCAGGTCTGACTGTCTACTCCATCGCATTCGCTGCTAATTCTTGGGCTTCAGAGAAGGCATGCTCTTGAGCAGGTTGACAGGCGCTGAGTCTCCCTTGAGTATTATTGTAGTGCGCTTTTCGAATATCTTCTCCAAAGCTTCTGTTTCACGCAGGAACATGGCCAGTTCGGGATCCTCTTCGAGCAATTTATAGTGTTTGGCTGCTTCGGCGTCACCGATGCCGCGAATGGCCTTCGCTCGAGCGCCGGCAGCGACCAACAGCGCACTACGCTTCGTCTCGGCGTCCTTCTCGATTCGGCCCGCTTCCGCCTTACCCTGGGCTCGCGTAAGTTCAGTGCGTTGCTGACGCTCGGCGCGCATTCGGTCGAACACCTTCGCCGTGACATCATCGTTGATCTTTAATTGCTTTATGCCAAGGGTCACTACTCCGATACCATAGTCTTTAAGGACCGAACCTTGCAGACCGTCGAGCATCTCTTTTTCAATATCCTCAAACTTGACCTTGCTCGGATCGCTGTTCACAAACTCTCCGAAAGTGTGCTGGCCAATCACACGGTTCTGAATGTCACCGATCCGGCTCAGCAGCTTGCGCTCGGCATCCTTGACCGTCTGCACAGCATTGTAGAACTCCAGTGGTTCGACGATTCGCCAAACGACATAGGTGTTTACAATGATCGGCACTGCACCCCTGGTTGTGGTCTCACGAACGTCCCCTTCCAGAACCTGCATGCGAGAGTCAAAGCGATGCACTTGTTGGATGGGTATCGGCCATTTGAAATACCACCCTGGTTCGGTAATGGAACGGCTGGCTTTCTTGAATGTCGTGACCAGAACCGTTTCAGTCTCCCTAACCTGAAAGGAGATGAAATACAAACCCATAATCACGACAATAATAATGACGAGAAGTGTAGTGGCTATACTTTTCATTGTCCGGTGTTCCCCTGATAACCAGGCAGAATGTCCATGAGGTTCGTACCTTTCATTTCCTGAACATCCACCTGAAAAACCTGTGTATCATTCGGGTCGGCGATAACAACATATTTCCTCGCGCCCGACAGCGCCTTTTCACGGGCGCCCATCTGCATTTCATGTTTGTAGATTTCCGGTGCGGCATGGTAAGCCTTGAGTTGGTCCGCAAAACGAAGCCCGGTCGCTTTGGCTGTTGTTGCCCTCTTAAAAGCATATATCTGGGCATCTCGTAACGCATCGAAAATATCGCCTTTTGCCAGACCAAAAGCAACATCGAGATCGCGTCCCAGTCTGGCCACCTCCTCGTTATCACCTTTTTCTTCCGCATCGCGATACTTTGCGGCCAGATCATACAACTCATCAGCCGCTCTGACCGACCCGGCGAGGAGACTAAGCGTCCTGTTTCGCCCGGCCTGTTTCTGCAGAATCATTGCCTCTTTCTCCTGGCCGGCGCCGATCACTGCCTGATAGTCGCCCGCGACCTCCGGAGGCGGATGAATACCCTGCAAGCCAAGGAATGCGATTTCTATACCCAGCTCCTGGTCGTCCACCGCTTTCTGTATTGCAAGGCTCAATTCCTGCTTGGCGGACTCCCTGCCTGCTCCGAGCAAACTGTCCTTGCCATCGCTCTGATTTGGACCGGTTTCATCGACCTCCACCTTTGCGCTGGCCATAAACTTCGCCAGTTCCCTATAACAAATCGCTTCGAGCAGCTCCCTGGGATTACGGTGATTGTATAAAAATGCGTATAAATCCTTCACCCTGTACTGAACGGGCAAATTCACTTTGACTATGCTGACCGGCTCGGCGCCTTCGTCTAACTCTTCTCCTGTATAGGCGCTGGCAACCAGAAGACTATATTCTTCCTCGTAGTGCTGCTTGCCCCACAGCACAAACTTTTCATGGATATCTTCTCCGGTTTTGGGATCTTTCTTGGGAACAAAGCCAACGTTAAGATCCATAATCTTCCTGGACGGATATGTGTAGGCTATTTCTATGGGCCATGGCCACTTAATCGTAAGGCCCGGCCCGACAAGTCTTGGCTGATTGGCGTCATCAAGAGGATTGCCGAAGCGCTCGATAATGGCCTCTTCATAGGGCGCCACCACAACAAAGCAACTGAGCAGATACAGGACCGTCGCCCCAAAAAGAATCAGAGGAACGATCGCCCTTTCAAGGAGCTTGTAGAACCACGTTTGCGAAACTTGAAAGCCGAACTGGTAGTCGATAGCACTCGCGGCGCTGCGAAATATGCCCCCAGGTTCGTTTATAACACCAAGCAACCTGCTGTCAAAAGAACTCCTGTCGTACTGCCCCTTTAGCCTGGGCCGATACAGGTCCAGAACGGTATTCAACGCAGTCTCGACGCCGAGAATAACCATGACGCCCGGAAGCACAAAGGCCATCACACGCACCACAACAGGAATCTGGAAATGCACCAGCGCAAGACCGATGGATAATGCAAAACAGCCCAGGGCCTGGCCCAGCAAGAAGCTTCCACCCGCCTTGAGCGGCCTCCAGTTGGGCTCAGAAGCCATCCCCGTTGCATAGCGAGATATAAGGAAACTGAGAAACGCAATGACCGTCATAAAAATGGCGCACAACAAAGGTTGTTTCGTCTCAACATCAGCCCCACTCGGAATAACCTTGAACAGATACAGGCCCACCAATATCTCATATACAGCGATCACCACCGACAGCACAGGGATGAACCACTTCTCGATCATCCCCAGCCGGCGCTGAGCAACGACGAACAGGGCGGCCCTCTCCCCCTTCGCTTGAAATATCGTGGATGCCCCTGCCTCCATTTCCAGTTGGGACATATCGAGCTTCTCTTGCTCTGCCAAAGCTCTCTGGTGAAACTGAACAACAAGAACGAACCAGATCAGAACACCAGCCAGACTCAGCCACCCAACCGCAGAAACAGCGAAAAAGCCGCTCCATCGGCCAAGCAAAAACGCCGCACCAAAAAATACAACGCTCAGAACCAAAGATGCCCAGGCTACATTTTCAGGACGCTTCGACGATATCGTCATTTCTTACCCCGACTCGAAACCCCGAACAAAAAACCACTAAAACAGTATCATTCAGCAGGTCCTTTACAAACCTTAAGTTGTGCAATATAACAATGAATGCTATCTTAGCACAGCGACAAATGCAAGAAATTAGGTTCTTATATGCTCATATCACTAACATATGGCACATATGATGACTTTGTTTGAGTGACCTGAAAGCAGGAAATGGATAAATTACTTACAATAGCAAAAAATACTTTCGTTGAGACACTCAGACAGCCTGTATACGCCATCATAATTGTCGCCGCTTTACTTTTATTCCTTCTAAGTCCCTCATTAACAATGTACACAATGAGCGACGACAACAAAATGCTTCGCGAGATAGGTCTTTCTACGTTATTTCTGGCCAGTTTGTTCGTCGCAGTTTTTTCCGCATCAGGCGCTGTTGCTGAGGAATTCGAAAACAAAACGATAGTAACAGTCCTGAGCAAGCCCGTTCAACGTCCGATATTTATCCTTGCCAAGTTCCTTGGCGTAATTGCGGCTGTAGCGGTCGCACACTACATATGTACAATTGCCTTGCTAATGGCGATCCGACACGGCGTTCTCGAAACTGCCTCAGATACGCATGATTGGACGGTGCTCGGTGCCGGAGCCGGGGCCACATTAGCAGTGCTGGCGCTAACCGCTTTTTTCAACTACGCTTACGACTGGAAGTTCTCATCAACAGCGATAGTATTAGCCGCCATTTTCGCAACTCTTATCATCATATTCCTCAGCGTCATCGATAAAGACTGGAAATTCAATCCTCAAAATAACGGCATCCACACTCTCGACATCTACGGCTCAGTGTTGCTGCTGTTGGCCTCGGTAATTGTAGTGGCCCTGGCCATAGCCCTCTCGTCCCGATTCAATATCGTTGTGACGCTCTCCGCCTGCATTGGCGTATTCCTTCTGGGCCTCGTGAGCGACTACACGTTCGGCACACTTGCCAAGACCCAACTGTGGGCTAAGATATGCTACTTCCTGGTGCCAAACCTGCAAGTTTTCTGGATAAGCGACGCTATATACGAAGGTAGCGAGGTTTCCCTGAAGTATCTTTTGATAGGAGCCTCCTATACGGCCTGTTACACAGGGGCTATACTGGCAATCGCAATCGCCCTGTTCCAACGCCGACAGGTGGGCTAAGGTACAAAATCCGATTGAGGATAGCTACTGTTAAGCTGGGCAATTTCTATTAAGACACCCACCTTATTGCATACCGCCAACGTCTTTCACTGAGTTACCCTGAATTCAGGCTTCAAAGCTGCATCACAACTGCAATTTCATCACAATGCTGCTGTTTGGGGCATCTGGCGCAATCGCTCCATACTTTCATAGGCAGCTCTTCCTTGCGAACCTGCTGGAAGCCCTGCTTCTTGAAGAACTCAGGCTCCAATGTCAGAGCAAAAACCTTTGGCAGCCCCAGATCCCTCGCCTGCCGGACTGCTGCTGCAACGAGCGCCCTGCCTATGCCTTTATCCTTGTGCCCTGCGTCAACAGCCAGCGATTTGATCTCCGCCAGATCCGACCATACAACCTCAAGGGAGCAACAGCCTGCTACAACTCCGTCCAATTCCATGACAATAAATGTCTGAAGGTTCTCGTAAATATCCGCCATCGAGCGAAACAACATTCTATCCCGCTCGGCATATGCGCTAATCAATGCGTTGATGGTCTTGACATCTAAAACTGTGGCCCTGCGTGTATCCATAAGCGAGATTATAGCAGTCGTGAGGCCGACAAATAAAGAACTATTCGCAACAAATACCTCAGCCGAGACTCAGATCGGCGTCTGTATCGATAGCCAGAATATAGGCTCTTTCCGGCCTTCTCGCTTACCTCCGCTGAACAAAAAAGGCAAAAAAGGCTGGAAAATCGGGTCCATCTCGTATATCGTATCGCGGCGTTGGTAATCGTATTGTTGAACTAAAGAAGCATTGGCAGAAAGTACTTAAGCGGGTTGTTGGGCTAAATGGACAGCCTGAAAGTAAAAACGTGAGATTCATTCTTATCGACAAGGTTGTCGCCCTTGAGACAGGCAAGGAGATCAGGGCGGTTAAGGGTCTATCGCTGGCCGAGGAGTACCTGGCCGACCATTTTCCCACTTTCCCGGTACTGCCGGGGGTGCTGCTTCTGCAGGGCTTGATCGAATCGGCATCGTGGCTGATTCGGGAAACTCAGGACTTCGCCAACAGTATGATATTGCTTGAACAGGCAAGAAACGTAAAATACAGGAGTTTTCTCGCGCCCGGCGCACAGATAGAATACACTGTTATCGCCAAAAGTATTGAAGACAAAGTCAGCAGCTTCACAGGTCTTGGCGTTTCACAGGACGAGCGAATTGTCGAAGCGAGGATTTCGCTGAGGCATTTCAATCTCGCCGACCGTGAGCCGGATATGAAAGATGTCGATGAAGGTATTATTAAGAGCCTGAGGCAGCGATGGAAGTTGCTGAAGTGATTAAGTATTGATAGCTCGTAGATAGTTGTTTTTATAGCGATAAGCTTTGGAACATACGAAAATAAGGATTTTATTACAGTACGGGAATACTGGAGGTATACAAACATGGCAATGAGTCGGGACGAAATTATCCAGAAGGTTCAGGAAGTCCTGGTTGACGCGCTGGTCGTGGACGATGACGAGGTAACCATGGAAGCAACTCTGATGGCAGACCTCGGAGCCGAAAGCATCGACTTTTTGGATATAGTCTTTCGCCTGGAGAAAGCGTTCGGCATAAAGATTCCGCGCGAAGAGTTGTTCCCGGCTGAAAGCCTGATGAACAACCAGGATTTCATCAGCAACGGCAAACTAACAGAGGCCGGCCTGACAGAATTGAGAGAAAAGCTGCCGCATACCGACATCTCAGACTTCGAGAAGGACCCGGATATAAACAAACTCGGTAATCTGTTCACAGTCGGTGCGATAGTAAACTACATAGACGGCAAGTTGAACGCCGCCTGAAATCCCAAGCCTGCTTAAGATTTTGGCGATACTGCAAGCTGAATTGTATCGCGTTTTCAGGCATGGGCTCAACGCCGTCCTTATGGATAATTACAATATCGGATTCAAGTGTTGAATGCGTTGGATTTGGATAGACAAGTTCGTTGAGTTTCAAAGCGGCTCTCACGCCAGCACAATCAAGAACGTGACTCTCGCTGAGGAACATCTACACGATCATTTTCCCGGGTTCCCCATAATGCCTGAGTGCCTGATGATTGAAGCAATGGCTCAGACAGCGGGCATACTCGTTGGCGAGGTGGGAAACTTCGAAGAGAAGGTAATCCTTGCCAAAGTCAAGAAGGCGCAATTCTTCGACTACGTCAGACCGGGAGATACGATAAGGCTGGACGCCAACCTCGAATCCATAGCTCCTGAAGCTGCCAGCACGGCGGGCAAGATCAGTTGCGATGGTAAGCCCATTGCAGAGATAGACCTGATGTTCAGTCACATAGATCAGAATCTGGCGGGCAAGGAGTTCCCGAAAGAGAACTTCGTCTTTGGCTCGGATACATCGGTGTTCGCATCACTGTTGCGAGAGGTTCGATCATCAAGCGGTGCTTCCAAGCCCGCCGGCTCGGGGCAAAAACCATGAACATACCTCGCGTAGTGGTAACCGGTCTTGGCGCTGTCACTCCGCTGGGCCTGACGGTCGGCGAGATGTGGGCTGGGCTCTGCGAGGGCAAGTGCGGAATAGGCCCGATCACAGCTTTCGATCCCGTCGGCTTTACATGCAAAATAGCAGGCCAGGCGCCTGAGTTCGACATACGTAAGCATGTCCCAAAGACACATCGCAAAGCAACAAAGATGATGTCCAGGGACATCGAGCTGTCGGTAATCGCAGCCAACGAGGCACTGGCCAGCAGTGGCATAGTTACCAAAGGCATCGATCCGGAGAACATCAGCATCGATCCGACGCGTGTGGCGGTCAATATCGGCGCAGGACTGATAAGCTGCGACCTTGTGGAATTGGCGCCCGCTGTTGCGGCAAGCGTGACAGATGGCAAATTCGACATCCGCAAATGGGGCCATGATGGCCTCGCATTGGTAACTCCTCTCTGGCTGCTCAAATACCTCCCGAACATGCTGGCATGTCACATAGGCATAGTCCACGACATTCAGGGGCCGAGCAATACAATCACGTGCGCCGAAGCCGCTTCGCATCTGGCGATAGCTGAGGCTGTGCAAGTGATTACCCGCGGCGCCGCTGACGTTGCATTGGCGGGCGGAGCGGAAGCTAAGGTGAATCCTATCGTCATGATCCGCCAGTGCCTGACTAAAAGGGCCACTTCTGAAAACAACGATGATCCTACTTCGGCATGCAGACCGTTCGATGCAGAAGCGAAGGGCTCGGTCTTTGGCGAAGCAGCCGGGATTATTGTGCTTGAAAACATAGAGCACGCCACGAACAGAGGAGCGAAGATTCACGCTGAGGTGCTTGGCCTTGGCAACAGTAACAGTATAAACAATCCCTATGAACATGTGGAGCCTGATGGCGAGGGCATCAAGATAGCTATTGAAAAAGCTCTTGAGGACGCTGGGATCGCCCCTGCGGACCTGGACCTGATCGTCCCTCACGGAACAGGCATACCCTCCGACGACCTCGCTGAGGCCAGGGCAATCGAAGCGGTTCTTGGCAGCGCAGTGGCAAACGTGCCCGTCTGGCCCACCAAGAGCATGTTAAGCAACACCGGCGCTGCCTGCGGCGCGGTGGATATCATCGCTGCGATTTGCGCCATGAACGATAGCGTGATCCCGCCCGCGAAGAACTGTAACAGCAAAGCCCAAGGCTGCAATCTGAATATACAGACAGAAGCGCTGCACAAGCCCGTTCGCCATGTGTTGTGCTGCAGCTACACATACGGCGGCCAGACAGCAGCGGTTGTTCTGAGGAAATTCACCGACGAAACCGGAAATTAAATGGACTCGAAAGACGCGACAGAACGTGTTGTGATAACGGGAATGGGCATTGTTTGTCCTTTGGGGCACGATGTGGAGGCTCTCTGGAGAGCGATCATGGCCTGTGAAAGCGGCGTAGCGCCCAACACGATTTTCGATGCCTCAACGTTCCCCACTACATTCGACGCCGAAGTCAAGGACTACGACTTCTCCAAATATACAAGCCGGCCCGACATGCACAAAGATGGCAACCGCGCATCGAGATTCGTGATCGGCGCGACAGCCCAGGCATGCAGACAGGCGTCAATCGTTGTGGAAACATCCGAGCCAAACGACGGAATAGAGCGTGACAGGCTCGGCATATATCTCGGCTCAGGCGAAGGCTCTGTGGACAACGATGTGTTCTTCGCAGCGATAGTCGAAGGATGGAACTCAGAAACGAGCAGTATGGACTGGGGTCGCTGGGCCGACGTGGCGTTTGGCCGGATGAATGCAATGCACGAGCTTGAGCAGGAATCGAACATGCCCGCCGCTCATGTAGCAATGTTTACAGGCGCCAGGGGCCCGACAAGAAGCTGCCTGACCGCGTGTGCAGCCAGTACGCAATCGGTCGGAGAAGCCGCAATGCTCATCCGTAGTGGCCGCGCCGATGCAATGCTCGCTGGCGGTTGCCATTCCATGATACATCCATTGGGGCTGACCGGCTTCAATCGCCTTACCGCCCTTTCGACAAGAAACGACAGCCCCAAAACCGCATCCAGGCCGTTTACAGCCAGCAGGGATGGTTTCATTCTTGGCGAAGGCGCCGCCATCGTCGTCCTCGAATCGCTGTCTTCGGCCAGGAAACGAGGCGTAGAGATACTGGCCGAAGTAATAGGCTATGGCTCAAGCGCCGACGCCTTTAGAGTAACCGACATGCACGAGGAAGGCAGAGGCGCCGTCGCTGCAATCAACGCTGCGCTCACCGATGCAGGAATTACCTGCAAAGACATAGACTACATAAACGCTCATGGCACCAGCACCTCTGAGAACGATTCGATAGAGACCAAAGCCATTAAAGCAGTCTTCAAAGAGCGAGCCAAAAATGTCCCCGTCAGCAGTATCAAGAGCATGCTGGGACACTTGATCGGCGCAGCAGGCGCAGCCGAGTTGATAACTTGTGTCCTGGCGATAAAGAATGGAATCATACCACCCACGACAAACCTGCACGATCCCGATCCAGAACTGGATCTGGATTATGTTCCCAATGAGCCGCGCAAGGCTTCCGTCAACATCGCCATGAACGAATCGTTCGGCTTTGGCGGACAGAACAACGTAGTAATAATTCGAAAGTGGGCGGAATAATGGCCCGCAGATACGGTGTACTAAGAAGATGATCGATATCAAACACATCCGTGAGAATCCTGAAAGATTCAAGAAAGCCGCAATAGACAAACACTTCCAGGTTGATATCGACAAGCTGCTGGAAATCGACTCTGCCCTGCTGGAAGCTAAGAAGCAGTTGCAGGACATCGCAACAGATAAGAACCGCATCGGCAAATCAATACCAACGCTTGCTGCTGAGGAAAAGCAGGCCGCCCTTGCCGAGCTTGCGGCATTGAAACCTCGCGAGGCCCAATTCGATCAACAGACCAAGGACCTCCAGCCCCAGTTGGACGAGCTTATGCTCCAGGTGGCCCAGCCGGCGGATGATGATGTGCCTTTGGGCAAGGACGACACCGAGAACGTGGAGATAAGAAAAGAAGGCCAGGTCAGGCAGTTCGACTTCGAGCCCAAGGACCACGTCCAGCTCGGTTTGGACCTGGATATCATAGACATCGAACGAGGAGTAAAACTCGCCGGGACGCGAAATTATCTGCTCAAAGGAGACGGCGCCATGCTGCACTGGGCCGTGCTGCGATTTGCAGTGGATTTAATGGTTTCGCGCGGATATCTGCCAATGTCGGTGCCTCTGCTGATGAAGGATGAGGCCATGTGTGGGACCGGCTACTATCCAGGCTCGGAAGAGCAGACCTATCGCATGGAAAAGGATCAGCTCAACCTTGCAGGCACAGCGGAAGTTCCGCTCACGGCCTATCGAATGGGCGAAATCGTGGACGCCGATGAGCTTCCCATGAAATTTGTCGCGATGTCGAGCTGTTTTCGTCGCGAAGCAGGCTCGGCAGGTAAAGACACCTACGGCCTGTATCGTATCCACCAGTTCGACAAGGTCGAGCAGGTAGTTATCTGCGAAAACGATGCAGCCCAGAGTGAAAAGTTTCACAACGAGATACTGGCGAATTCCGAGGCGGTCATGAAGGCTCTCGGACTACCCTACCGCGTGGTCAGCGTTTGCACAGGCGACCTCGGTCGCGGCCAGGCGAAGAAATACGACATTGAAGGCTGGATGCCATCGCGTGGCAACTATTGCGAAACCCACAGCGCAAGCAAATTCTACGAGTTCCAGGCCCGCCGCATGAACCTGCGATACAAGAATCCGGCTACAAAGAAGAACATGTTCTGCCACACGTTGAACAATACCGTTATCGCTTCACCGAGAATCCTGATCCCGATTCTGGAACTATACCAGAACGCCGATGGCTCTGTAACCGTACCCGAAGTCTTGCGCCAATATATGAATGGCAAGGAAGTAATCACAAAGAATTCCTGAATTTGCCAAACAGGAAAAACTGCAAACTCGCCCCCTCCTCCTGCAAATACTGCGCACCCATGTCAATTACGAGCCGGCCCAAAACCGACATGGTAATCTCATACCCCTCGAATGTCAGCAACCAATCGTGGTGCAATTTATCCCCGATCAAACTGAATTCATTGTTTAGCCTGGAATCTTATTTAAAAATTCTCATTTCCAACAACAGAATCTTGCTTGAGTTTCACGCGATAAGTGTTTAACCTCTTCCTTCATGGATGCGGTTCGGCGGAGATTGGCAGCAATTGACCGGCAGCTTGCGGGGTGGGATTACCACAGGCGCATCGTTAGCACTTGCCCATTAGTCTTCGTCGCAGCAGGCCTCATCATGGGAATTATCATCCAGCACAGCCTCAGCGCACTAGAAATCGCGAGCAACCTGCCCATGCAATTGTGGCTTGCCCTGCTGATTCTGGCATCGGCCTCAGCCGTATTGCTCTATATCCTGCAAACCAGATCCAGACTTCAAAGCGACACAGCCCCGATCCTGTTAGGTATTTGCGCTCTAATTTGTTTCGCCTGCCTCGGAGCCATTCGCACGCTGAGTTTTCATAATGCAGGCCCCAACGCCATTCGCAATTTCGTCACAGACAAAACCCGCCTTGCTACAATTCGCGGCACAATTATCAGCCAACCTTCCGTCACAGACAACAGTCAATGGGCTTTCGGCCGTTTCAAACCGGGCGACCCGACAAGCAGCTTCTACCTCAAGCTGACCGAGGCTGAAAGCACAGATGATTGGGCCAAAGTTACAGGCACTGTCCGCGTGCAGGTAAGCGAGCCCGTGCTGGACCTGCGCGTGGGCGACCTCGTTCAGGCATATTGCTGGCTAGACAGATTCAAGCCCGCCACCAACCCAGGACAATTCGACGTCGCAGGTTATCTGGCCCGCAAAAATGTGTTCGTTGCCGCCTCTGTGAAATCACGTGATGGCATTGAATTGCTGCACAGGCCGGCCCCGGACTTGTTCACAAGAATCAGAATCGCCGTCAGACAAGGCGCAGCTCACGCGTTAACCGGTGACCTGACGGATAATCAGCCGGGCAAAGGCCTGCTGCAGGCGCTTCTGCTGGGCTACAGGGGGGACATAGACAACGTGACATATCAGGCCTTCCGCAAGACGGGCTTGCTACACTTCATCAGCCTGTCCGGAATGCACATGGGTATCCTGATCGGTTTCGTATGGTGGATATCCAAAGCTGTCGGATTACTCAGGCGAGGCAGAGCGGTTGTGTGTATCATCGCAATAGGCGTTTTTCTGCTAATCGTACCACCACGCGCCCCCACCCTCAGAGCGGCTATCATCGGATGGGTATTCTGCCTGTCGATCCTCTTTCGCAGGCGATCGAATCCCATTAACACGCTATCTCTGGCAGCGATAGTTCTGCTGTTAATAAGGCCAACACACCTGTTCGAGGCCGGCTGGCAGCTCTCATTCGCTACTGTACTGGGAATCCTCCTGCTGACTGAACGTATACAATTCTTAGCACGAGAGGCTATCGCACGTCGGCCATGGCACAAGAACGCGACAGAAAAAAACTCGATGCTTCGCACAGTCTCGATGGCGGGATTCTACGCCGCTAATCTTCTCTCCGTCGGCCTGGCCGCGTGGCTGGGCGGGGCTGGGATTCTCCTCTATCACTTCCACACAATCACCCCTCTGGCCTGCCTCTGGACCGTTCTCGTCTTCCCACTGGTAGCCGCTATCCTGACCATCGGATTCGCAAAGATGCTCCTATACTACGCCCTGCCAACACTCAGCACAGTCCTTGGATACATCGTTTCAGCCCTATGTACGACAATGATCTGGGCCGTAAAAAAGCTTGCATTCATAGATATAGTACAAGTTCTGATAGGCCACGTGCCCATGATTGTCGTGGTCCTCTACTACTGCCTGATCCTTTCCCTCTTCTTCTGGCATATCCGCCGGCCAATCGTCAAGCAAACCACATTCGCAATCGGGTTTTTGCTCCTGGCCTGCCTGCTGGGCACAATTAAGTGGCACAGAACACATCATAACGAACTGATCCTTACCTGCCTCGATGTAGGCCACGGACAGGCAATACTGGCCCAGCTCCCACATGGAGGCAATGTCCTTTTCGACGCCGGATCGTTACACACCGGCAACGTAGGTGGACGCATAGTCACACCGTTCCTGGACCACGAAGGAATCGGCCGCATCGACGCCATTATCATCAGCCATAACGACATCGACCACCTCAATGGAATACCAGAGATCGTCCAGGCATGCAGCATTGGCAAAGTCTACGCAGGCAATTCCTTCTTACAGGAAACGGATAATTGGGGAACAGCAAAGCAGCTAAAAGAAAGCCTGGATAATAACAGGATTCAAATCATGCCAGTCCCACAGAAACTCACATTGGGTGGCGACGCGAGTCTGGAGTTCATCTGGCCGAACGAGAATACCGCTGAAGATAGCGAACTCAGCGACAACGACAGATCGCTTGTGTGCCTGATCCGATTTGGGCGAATCAGAGTGCTTCTATGTTCGGATATTGAGAAATACGCGCAGCAGCAAATCCTCAGATTATACCCCAATCTTAAAGCCGATGTGCTCATAGCCCCCCACCACGGTTCACGCCGTACAACCGATCCTGAGTTCATCAGACAGCTTGGGGCCAACGTAGTTGTTTATAGCTGCGGCCAAAGCCAATATGAACAACTGCACCGAACAGAAAAGCCGGCAGACCAGGATCAGGCAACCCCCAAGTCGCTATATACGCCGAAAGACGGCGCCATCACAGTCTCAATCCAAAGGAATGGCCGGATACGTACCGCTACGTACTTAGCGCAAAAGAAATAGCCTTTGGTCGCCGAAACGCAAAGGCTATTTCGTTGTAATCATGAATGAAAGCCAAAATCGCCTAACTTCTGATGTGGGCAACAATTTCCACTCGACGGTTCTTGGCCTTGCCTGCGGAAGTACTATTTGAAGCAATCGGCTGTGCCGGCCCTCGGCCCGCAAACTTTATATTCTCCGAGGAGATGCCTTTCTTCATAAGATACCGCATTACAGTCAAAGACCGCTGGGCTGAAAGCTCCCAGTTGTCATCCCATTTGGACTTCTTGATTGGGTCCGTATCGGTATGGCCTACTACTTCCACAAGCTTGCCGGCATACTTGCTTTGCAACACCGAGTATATATGGTCAAGCTCAGCACTCGTCGCATTCTTGAGTTCCGCCTTGCCCGAATCGAACAAAATTGCGTTAGGCAACGTTACAGTAACCGTTCCTGCCGCTGCATCAAACGCCACATCGTAGCCGGGACCGAAACCACTGGCGTCCGCAGGCGTCTTGTGAAGTTCGTCGATTTGTCTCTGTAGCTCGTCGATAGTCTGCTGGTCCTGCGCCATACGGTCGCTAAGCTGGCTGGTCGTAGCCTTCTCAGTAGCAAGCAAACCCTTGGTATTCTCATGCTCCACACTGAGGGCTTCGTATTTCTTCTTCCAGTTCGTACAACCCGGCAGAAGCACAAGAGATGCAAGACAAACCAGTATCACGACTAATTTGATGCTATAAGATCGCATTTGAAACCTCCTTATTGTGCTGAAATCGCATTCCTTTATATTGCCGACGAAAACATCAGATCAATCCTGCTCATAATCAAATCATGGAAGATCATAACAACAAGCACGCCTATAGACAAGAACGGACCATAAGGAATTTGCCTAATTTTTTTAGAAAACATCTGTATCCCCGCCCATGCGAGCCCAAAAAAAGGAGCTATAAAGAACGCTACCACCACCGACACAGGGCCAATAACCGCCCCTGCCGCACCCATCAGATGCACGTCCCCCAGACCCATGGCCTCCTTGGCAAAGGCCAGCGTTCCGAAGATACGAATCGCCCAGACGATGCCACAGCCAACGAAGTACCCCCACAAACTACCCAGAAATCCAGCAATAGCAGGATGTTGCACTGCGAAATCAACGCGAGTCTCAAGCAGAACGAATGCCGTAACAATACGCTGGGCCGCGATTGCACACACAACAATTGGCAACAAAAACAAGATTTCTCTCAGGCTCTCAAGACGATGATTGAACTGAGCATCATCCACCTCGAATGCTAATTGCCCCCCCCTCTCATGCTCACCCTGGCCTGATGTCTCATCCGAATGTTCCTGCGCAATATCTGACTCATAACTCCTTTTGAGCAAACCTGTTGCAACAAGCAGCCAGGATATCCCAAGGCCAACCGCGGCGCCAACTGCCAAAGCTCCTGTATTGGCTGACGCCACAGGCACAAGCTTGTTGGCACAAATAGCGCCCATATGAATCACGCTCGGTGCAACTGCCGAGCCAATCAGTCCCGCTGCCGTAACGAACCAGCATATCGACAGTGGAATGATCCAGCGTTCCAGGTCGATGGCGGATGCCGCGATGAACGCTCCGAGCATTGCAATGTGCAGCAGGTACACCAGCCAGGTCCCATTGTCCAGCCTAATGCCCGATCGGATACCTACACGAAAGTAAAGAACGAACAAAGCTAAAAAGAGCGAGCCTGTTAACAGTTCGATTGTAAAATAGCGAGGAGAAATTGGCGCTTTGCAATTTCTGCACTTGGCTCCCAACACCAGCCACGACAAAAGTGGTATATTGTCGTAGAAACGAATGTGCTTGCCGCACGAAGGACACGTCGAAGGGGGCGTCACAAGCGACAAGTCGCGCGGAACTCGGTATATCACAACATTCAGAAAGCTGCCTATACAACAGCCAAATGCGAAAACAAATACGAACCAAATCCAATCGGGTACTGGCACGATGCCTCCTGTGCAATGTGGTCCACAGGGCAAAACCGAATGTCGTTCAGTTTACTTGCCCTTGTGTCCCTGCCTGTTGACTATCCCTGAAACCTTGGCGGGCAGCCCAAACAGTCGAATAAAGCCGGTCGCATCCGTCGGATCGTACTCGGCGCCCATCTTGAAACTCGCCAGATCGGGCCTGTAAAGGCTTTTGGCGCTCTTTATGCCTGCAGGCGTGCAGCGACCTTTGTACAGTTTGAGCCTGACCTCGCCAGTCACATTCTGCTGAGTGACATCGATAAATGCATCAAGTGCTTCACGCAACTGCGTAAACCACAGACCATAGTACACAAGGTCTGCGTACTTCAAAGCGACCTGCTGTTTGTAGTGCAGCGTCTCTCTGTCCAGTGTCACTGTTTCGAGGCAATCGTGGGCGGTCATTAGAATTGTCCCGCCTGGCGTCTCATACACTCCACGCGACTTCATCCCGACCAGCCTGTTCTCGACGAGATCAGACTGCCCCACCCCGTGCTTACCGCCTATTTCATTGAGCGTCTCGACAAGCTTGACGCTGCTGATACTCTTGCCGTTCAATTTAACAGGTACGCCCTGCCGGAAGCCTATTGTAACATAGTCCGCCTTGTTCGGCGTTTTCGACACGGGTTTCGAGATAACGAACAACTCGTCCTTAGGCTCGTTGGACGGGTCCTCCAGATCGGCGCCCTCATGGCTGATGTGCCAGATATTTCGATCGCGTGAGTATATCTTCTTCTTCGTCTGGTCGATGGGAATATTGTGTTTCTTTGCGTAGTCCACCGCCGCCTCGCGCGAAGTCAGCTTGAAATTAGGGTCCTTCCAGGGCGCAACGATCTTAAGCGTTGGGTCAAGCGCCATGAAAGTAATCTCGAACCGCACCTGGTCGTTTCCCTTGCCCGTAGCGCCATGCGCAACCGCAGTCGCGCCTTCAGCGTGCGCCACGTCCACCTGATACTTGGCGATCAATGGCCTTGCGATGCTTGTGCCTAACAAGTAAAATTTTTCATAAACTGCCCCTGCCTTGAGCATCCGCCAGAGATATCCCTCGACGAACTCCTTGCGCAGGTCCTTGACGATGCACTTGACCGCCCCGCTGGCAAGCGCCTTGCGCTTAATCCCATCCAACTCATCCCCCTGCCCCAACTCCGCTGCAAACGCAATCACATCGTAGCCGTAGGTCTCCTTCAACCAGGGCAATATCACACTCGTATCCAGCCCGCCACTATACGCCAAAACAACTTTTTCAGCTTTTGCCATTTCTATACCTCAGAAAACATCTAATCCGAAAAGCCGGATTATACAATCTTCCTGAGTAAAAACAACCTGGACCTGCACAAAAGGCCCACAAGTGTATCACACCTTAATTCCTAACAGCCGTTTACCAGTGTGAAATTCCTCGAACAAGCACAAGATGTCAGTTATTTTTTAAATTTCACATCAGGCATTTCTTGATCGAGCCGTTTGTAGGTTGCGCCAAGTTCATCCAGGAATCTTTTCTGGTTCATTGCCTCAACATGACAATCCAAAAAGAGAACATTTATTTTATCGTCACAAATTTCAGGATTCTCATAGACGATGATGTTACCAGGCTCCATATTTATGGTCTGCCCTTTTATATAAATATAGCTGGGCCCATCAAATCCCTTTGGTTTTCGTGGCGATTCAAGAACTTTCGGATCACCGTAGTAATCTTTCATTACCTCGAAATTCTCAGGCAGCTTGCCCTTATGATCTGCCGCATACATCAAGCAAGACTTTCCCAACTGACTCATATTCGCCATTGAAATCATTCGTTTGGCCTGCTGTCTCGTCCTCGCCAGAGCAGGCATTACAATACCCATCGCCAATCCACCACCCGCAACCGCTCCCAAATTCGCCTCTATGCCTGATCCCTTGTAGCGAGAATGAATACCGTCAGCATCAAACCATGAATACTCGCAGGTAGGGCCAATGTCCTCGATAATGCCATCAAAAGAGGGAAGCACTACAGGCAAATCAATCCCCTGCCTTTTAGCAGTCATAGTCGCCATCGGCCACATGCCCTGCAAACCAAGCATCAACTGCCTCACCTGGACCTTCGAATCGGCATATCGCAGAAACGCAACATTGTCCGGGAGATTCTTCATGGCCTGCTTGAATCCGTCGGTGCCGCGAATGGATTGTGCAGTGGAATCCGCCGAGCTTATCCTGGCAACAGCCAGATTACACATGGCGGGACTCGATCCTATGACCAACTGGTCCCCCGCGATTGTCCAGCAGGGCATGATCTGCGCCATCGCCAGCGGGGCCACAATCCACGAATGCAGCGTCTTGCCGTTACTCTCTTGTGAGCTTACCTGCACCACGCCGTCTCCAACCTTTGCTATGTATTGCCCAAGGGCTCCCATCGCTTTCTCCAGAGCGGCCCCATCCTTAACTTGTACAAAAGCCATGAATCCCGCACCGGGCGATTCCGGAATAACGCCCATAGGCATGGCATAACCGACAACCGGCCCGGCAAGATTCCCAAGAATCTGTTTGCGGATATTGAACTGCCCTTCCGACTCCAGCTTGGTAATTTCCTCTTGAACCTTCCCATAAACATCCTTCGGTGCAGCCGCTTCAATAGTACTTAATATCGTATCGTACAATCCAGCCGTGTTGATATTAAAGGCCACAGCATTGACAGCCCGGGAATCTACTTTGTCAAAGATCTTGAGATCTATGCTGTTGAAGTTCGCCGGTAGTCCAGTACGCGGCTGCGGCGCTTCAACAAACTCGTTAATCACTATATCAGGCCCGACGAAGCCCATCCTCACCGCCGCCTTGCCGATCCCGGCCAGACCGAGCTTATCGAGTGCCGTAGTAATAGCGGTAATCTCCTCATCGCCGCCCTCAGCAACTGCAACAGCCTTGGCAATCTCAGTAATTTTACGACAATCGACGTACATAGCACCCGCACCGCCTGCCGCAGGTACATTCGATAGATAGTCTTGCACATCACTTGCCGCCCTCGGTTGCTGCAAGTGACGAATGGCCAGGCCATCGCCATCGTTCACAGCAAAAACCAGATAGTTATTAACCCACCCCCAATACCCGGGCGCTCCGCCATCATTTTTGGGGCCGTGCATTTTGAATGAACCGACAGTTATCTCAGTGATATCGCCCTCACTGCCCAAGCCCTCGAGTTTGTCGATAGCAGCAGCAATCTCACCCTTGCGCTGCCCGGCGTCAAGAATCACAAAACCGTATAAAGGCGGCCCATCTGCAGCCTCCTTTCGCGCAATGCCTGCAACAATCGGCCTGTTTGCCACCAATTCCAGAAGACTCTGCACCGTATTCACAGCTTCAGTCTGCTCGACATCGTTCGAATCTGCTTTGATCTTCTCTTTAACCTGTCCCAACACCGACCGAAAGAAAGACTGCATCTGTGGATCGCTCCACATCCGCCCCAGAATGCTCTTTTCGAAGCTGGGCCTTATATTGTCAAGACCCCTGCCCGCGACAAATCCGACAACATCATCAGTCAGCACAAGCAAAAGATCGTTAGCTGCGCTTTTCTCAGATTGTTCCTCTATCTCAGAAGTCGTTTTCGCAGCCGTCTCTCCCGCTGACGCTTGCTCCACAGCATTATTACTATCCGGCGTCTGAGGCGCGGTAGGCTTGTCCTCACGCTTCGAACAGCCAGCAAGCAAGACCAAAACAACACAAACGAAAAGCAGGATGTAACGTAACTTCTCCATTGCCAGTTCCTCTCAAAAAGAACGTTCGCAAATCCCGTTTCACAATCACAGGACAAAATAGCCGCTATGTTAATACTTATAGCTCCCCCACCTGTTTTACCGCACAAGCATACCGTGTGGCCAGAAGAACGAAGTTCACACCGATCATCTCTGATCGAAGCCCTAATGGTCACGGACAAAAACCCTGTTGCACATCCAACCGGATTCGAGCATGAACAACCACACCAACGCGCCCGGGAGGACTCGAACCTCCAACCTTCGGATTCGAAGTCCGAAGCTCAAAATTCACAAATCCCGCCAAATAAACAACTTAGCAAAAACGGCAATCCTGTCTTGGCGTCTTGCTTGGCGCAAATTTGTAAAAAACACCCCGATTTGACACAGTTGATCGAGGCTTGGCCGGCACTTTCGGAAGCAACACGCCAGGCAATTTTTCGACTGTTGTAAT
>CAZYMD010000011.1:0-41097 GCA_964649005.1 uncultured Pirellulales bacterium | reverse complement strand
TACTATTTGTGGATGACGAGGAGCGTATTTTACGCTCCCTCAAAAGAGGTTTGATCGATGAACCATACAATCTGCTTTTCGCGGGCAGCGGCAAGAAGGCGCTGGATATCATGGAGAAAAATGAGGTTCATGTTATTGTGACCGATATGCGGATGCCGGAGATGACAGGGCTGGAATTACTGCGAATTGTCAAGGAAAAATACCCTGATGTCGTCAGACTGGTCCTCTCAGGCTACACACAGGTCACGACCCTTCTGACAGCCATAAACCAGGGTGAGATATTCAGATTTATAACCAAGCCGTGGAAGCTTGAGGATGAGTTCATCTCTGTCATCAAGCAGGCAGTGGAGTACTACAATCTACAGGCTGAGAAAAAGCAGCCCCAGTTACAATCGAGCGCCGAATAGGACAGTGACTTGGAAAAAGGCTGATGAGTAAGGCCGGATGTGGCCGCATCCATCCAGGAGTGAGCCCTATCAATTGTCCCCGGGCGCCTCGTTATATTAAAACTGAAAAAGGTATGCGAAAGTAAAACATCGTTTCGTAAACGCCAAACCTGCTTCACACGCCAGCTTCAACTTCTCATAATCAGAAGTACCCTCCAGAGAAAAGACTTGCCGCTCTAATCATTGCTCCTTAGTATTACGCACAGAGCACGAATTGATGCGTGTTCTGGTTAGAGGCACAGTGCAAACGATACAGAATACTGGAGTTCAGTATATTCCGGTCAGTAATGCGAGGCCTTTCCGATGCGAATAGCGTTAGGACAATTCAATGCAGTAGTGGGTGACCTGGCTGGCAACGCGCAGACGATGCGCAGTTTCTACCAGAACGCAATCAAAGAGAAAGTTGACCTGCTGGTATTCCCTGAACTCGCCATCTGTGGCTATCCTCCCGAAGATCTGCTGTACAAAAAGCACTTTCTGGATGAATGCAAGTCGGTCGTTGATCAGCTCGCAAAGGACTGCCCGCAAATTACCATCCTGATCGGGCTACCCGAGAGAGCCGGCGAGGATAGCTACAATGCCATGGCCGTTCTGCGCCATGGCCGGATCGAGATGACTTATCGCAAGGGCCTGCTGCCGAACTATGGTGTTTTCGATGAGCGCCGATACTTCCAGCCGGGCGGCAAACCTGTAGTGTTGGAAATGGGCGCCTTGAGATTCGCACTGACGATATGCCGTGATATATGGCAGATTGACTGGCTGGGCGATTTTCTACGCAAATCGGGCAGAATCGATATGCTCCTCAATATATCCGCCTCGCCGTTCCACATAGGCAAAATCGAGACCAGACAGCGAACTGTCAGCGAGTGCGCAAAGCAGCTTAAGTGCGCTGTGGCGTACTGCAACCTCGTGGGAGGTCAGGATGAGCTGGTCTTCGATGGACGAAGCATGTTCGCCGATCAAACCGGCTCAATAGTCGCTACAGCGAAGGCTTTCGATGAAGATATGCTCATAGCCGATATTACTGCACCGGCCGGCGGGACAGTTCAGGTCAAGCCCGTTCGCAAACAGGTTGACCAGCCGGCCGATAAGCTCGATGAAGTCTACCAGGCCCTGGTCCTTGGGACGCGAGACTATACTCGCAAGAACGGCTTTACAAAGGTCCTGCTGGGTCTCAGCGGAGGCATCGATTCGTCTATCACAGCGGTTATCGCAGCCGATGCGCTAGGCTCTGAGAATGTTATAGGCATCACCATGCCTTCCAGATTCAACACCGCCGGTACGATCAGCGACGCGGAAAAACTCGCAAATAACCTCGGCATCGTGTTCCATACGATCCCGATAGAGCCTGTCCTCACGCAGTTCCATGAGGTCTTGTCCGCTATAGCAGGCTGGGATGACAAGGGTCTTGCATACGAGAATCTTCAGGCGAGAATCCGTGGCTGCATTCTTATGTCACTTAGCAACCAGTTCGGATCGCTCGTGCTGACAACTGGAAACAAGAGCGAAACCGCTGTCGGATATTCGACCCTCTATGGGGACACTGCAGGCGGCTTCGGAGTGATAAAGGATGTTCCCAAAACGGATATCTACGATCTGTCCAGATATGTTAACGAAAAAGCAGGGCGTGAAATAATACCCGTTGATGTAATAACGAGGCCGCCAAGCGCTGAGCTGAGGCCCGACCAGAAAGACGCCGACTCCCTGCCTGAATACGACTTGCTCGACGAGATTTTGATGGGCTATGTAGAGCAAGACAAGTCCGCCAGGGAGCTTATCGCCCAAGGTCTACCTGAGGACGTGGTCAACAGAATCGTCCGCCTGGTTGACCGTAATGAATACAAGAGACGCCTGTGTCCGCCCGGAATAAAGATTACGCCTAAAGCATTCGGGAAGGACCGCCGGCTCCCCATAACGAACCGCTATAATCCTGCAACCGGCATCGTTCAGTAAACCTCATCCCAGACCTATGTTGAAGCTCGAAATACGAAGCACCAAATCCTAAACAAATTCAAAATCACAATGAACGAATTAATCCGCCAGAGGCGGACCAAAGCCGAAAACACGCCGGGGCGGGGCTGACCAAGGCTTGCCGTTTAATTCATTTGAATTTCGGAGATTCGTATTTGTTTCGTCCGCCTTTGGCGGATCGATATTAGTATTTCGTATTCGGTGCAATCCAATAAAGGCCGCTGGCTTACCTGCCCGCCAATGCAGCAACTAATGCACGCGCGAAATCGGGCGAGGCCATAGGACCGCTGGTGGTAATGATGTTCCCATCTCGCTCTACGGGAATGCCTATGTATATGGCGCCTGCCTGCTGGAGCTTCTCTTTCTCCGACACGAAGCCGGTCACTCTTACGCCCGTAAGCACACCCGCGCCGGCCAATATCGTCGGAGCAATCGAAGTCGCGCCCAAAATCTTTTTATTCCGGGCCGCCTCGCGGGCAATACTGCGAGCCAGGGGATCTTCGAAATACTCCTCGGCGCCCGGACCGCCCACGAAGATAATCGCATCGAAGTCCTCGACTCTTACCTGGTTCAATGCGAGCATCGCCTGAGCCTGATTGCCAAGCATTCCCTGAATGGCGCCTGCCGTTCTGCTCGCTATGACGGTCCGAACCCCAGATAAATCGAGCGCTCTCTTGGCCTGGAACAGCTCATCATCCTGAAAACCCTGGCTGGGAATTATGAACAGGGCCGTTTTGCCGACTGCCTGGGTAGCACTCACTGTTGAAGCGACCTGATCTTGATTCACACCAGGCGTTGTTTGCGTCGCAGGGTGGCCGACAGGGATAACATAAAGAACCTCGAAACCCGTTGGCAGTCTGCATGCACGACTGGTCTGCCTCGAGTCAAAGCCCCCTATCGTCACAGAGCCAAGGTCCATACACACCGCCTGCAATACTATGTTCTGTGCGATATGGCCGGCTTCCAGCAGCATATATGTCTTGGACTTATCACGAAATTTACCAGACAGTTTTCGCGATGATCCCGCAACAATGATGTTACACCCCGCCGTGGCGACAGCCTGGGGCCCCCCCATTGCCTCCATCAGCTTGGGCCTGATATCCTGAGCCAATACCTGCTCTAAGGAATGATTTGCAGGCCGATAAACGAACAATCCGTCGGCCGTGCAGAAATACAGGTCTATCGGATACAGTCCCCCTGCCGAGGGCGCCGTCCGCAGACCTCTCTGAAACTCCGTTACACCCTGGCCCGCCCACGCCAATTGAGCTATCTCAGAGAACTTCAGGGGCTCGCCTGTAAAGAGCCTAACGCTTCGCCGCTTCAAAAGAGCTTCCTCCAAGCTCATAGCGCCTTTTCTTTTAGGCTCAGCGAGCTGAATCACCTTCATTACACCACCCCGACCGCGGGTATTGGTGCGGCTTCTGCGTTGAGACGCAGGCTGAGCAGCACATAATTCGACAAGACAAGTTAGTATGGCTAAGAAAACTATCAAACGCTTCATCTGTACGGTCCTCCCAAGAGGGTATTCGAGTACTATCGTCGATCATACAACAAGAACATTATACACAGCGATGCCCCACAATGACCGGTGAAAATATTTTCCATATTTTTCGTAATCGGTCACTTATGGGTGGCAACGTGAGTGATTATAAGCAGTTGAGCCTCAAGATGGCATTGGTGGTTTTGCCATGCTTGACAACATTATAATCTGTGATAGAGTGGGTGAGGATTTCGAGGTGGTATAAATCCAGTGAAAAAACAGTTGTCACTCAAAGACGATAGTACCTCAGAGATAGGAGATATTCAGTATGATGTGTAAGTTTATTCAGCATTTGACACTCTGCTTAGTATTCCCTAATCTTCTATGGGGAGCCTCTTATTATGTCGATCCGGCCAATGGAGATATGAGCAATCCAGGCACAATCGAGCTGCCTTGGAAGACCCTTGAGCAGGTATTATCCCAGAGGAAAGCCTTCGAAGCAGGGGACACAATTATTCTACGCAGTGGCTATCACGGCGCAATTTACCTTAACAGTGAAAATAATAACTACGTCACCATAGAGGCGATGAAGGGGGAAAGTCCGAAGGTAAGCCGTATTCAGATTGGCAAGGCTCGGTTCTGGCATATTAAGGGGATTAGTATAAGCCCTGAAAATGCGAAAGAGTACGTTCGGCGTACTTTGGTGGATATCTCGGAACATGCGAGTGATATTTCAATCGAAAACTGCATGATATTTTCTGTTAAAGACTCCTCAGACTGGTCGGCTAATGACTGGGTAAAGAAATCATGTTTCGCCATCGTGATTAGAGGACCACGAATCCGTGTGGCAAACAACCACCTGCTCAACGTAGGCTGCGGAATAATAAACGTCGGAGAGCACAACCTTGTCGAGAATAACGTCATCGAGAATTATTCAGGAGACGGCATACAGGCCCAGGGCAATGATTGTGTTTACAGGCACAACATCATTAAGAACTGTTATAATGTCGATGACAACCATGATGATGGAATTCAATCCTGGAGTGTCGGTCAAGGGGGAGTAGGCACTGGGACCGTCAAGAATGTGGTAATAGAGGCAAATATCATCATCAATAACTCAGATCCCAACCAGAAGTACAAGGGCACGCCGCAGGGCATAGGGTGTTTTGATGGCTTCTATGAAAACTGGCTAATCGCCAACAATATCGTAGTCGTCGATCATTGGCATGGTATCACTCTCGGCGGAGCAAGGAACTGCAAGATAATCAACAACACCGTTGTCGACATAAAGCAAGGAGAGCCGGGACCGCCCTGGATAGTGATTGACAAGCACAAGAATGGATCAAAAAGTACAGGCAACCTGATTCGAAACAACCTGGCCAAGACGTTCCCTTCGAAACCCGAGATCGGACAAATGGACCACAACATCGTCATTACAAATTACGACGACTTCTTCGTCAATTATAAGAAATTCGACTTTCGTTTGAAACCAGGCTGCCCTGCGTGCGATGCCGGCTCCAATGAAGGAATAACCGAAAAGGACTTTCTTCGCAAAAAACGATTGCATGGCGACACAGTCGATGTCGGAGCAATCGAGTTTATACCTGAAAGCAGGTAGCTCATCGCCTCGGCTCTTTGCCTCCCACTATGCAGGTATCCTCCCCGCCGTCATTCCCGCGCCCCACCGTCATTCCCGCGCCCTACCGTCATTCCCGCGCAGGCGGGAATCCAGAAAACCTACGACCAATATTTTTCATCCAATCTTTTGTTATCATGAACCTCGTGCCCAACTTGATTGGGGATCGATTCAGGACCCTTGTCCTCGAACGCTTGAATCGGATCAGCAACCTCCGAATAGAACCGACACGCCGGCATCCAGTCGGGATATTGTATACACACAACCCCAACTTATTTCTTCTGAATTTCCCTTTCCCCCTTGAAACCCTAACAACATTTCCATACATTCTAATCGGCATAATAATGCGGTTTTTCTTTGATTTGCGGCTTCTTTGGAAAGATACCCGGAACGCCGGAGTTCTTATACGGAAACCATATATACATTGTTACCATCAAACGAGGAGACATCAATGAAATCTACTTACTGTGCTACAATACTGTTAACGATAGCTCTGTCGATAGGGCTGTGTCCAATTGGGGTGACCTTGGCAGCCGATTCGTCACTAATTAAGCTATATGTTGATGAGTCAAGGTCTCTTCAGCTTGGAAAGCAAGTATGGAAGGGATTAAATCGAAAAGATGGCTTCTTCCAAACGAGAGTGATGGCCTCTCCATCCTTCGATCTCCTTAAGCAATATGATGTGATGATCATATGGAATCAGATTGAGACTTTTTCATATAGCCGAAGTGAATTAGAGGCTATCCGCAAGTATGTTGAAACCGGCGGAGGTCTCCTGCTGTTAGGTGACCCGCTTATACCCAGGTATGCAGCAAATCTCAGGCCTCGCAAAGTCCTTTTCAAGGATGCTCAGCCTCTGCCGTTTAATGATTTTTCTATGAATCAGATTGCAGATATGTTTGGTGTTCAGTTTTCAAATGGCAACGTAATGGGCATACCGTCCTTTGCTAAAAAAGACCCTGTCATAACTAATATTGATACAACGTTATTAAGCTTCAATCAGAGTTTAAGTCCTTTGCTCTGTACGAATAGAGGGATAAAGACACTTGTCTATGCCGATGGCAAGCCGGTTGCCGTATCACTGTCACATGGGAAAGGGCGAGTAGGAATATGCGCCGCACGTGGTCTGTTCATGAAGTATGGCAGATTGTTTGATCGCAAACTTGGCAAAACAGATCACATCATCTCCGTACAAAAGGAACTCTTAGTGAATTGGCTCCAATGGCTTGCAGAAAATAGTCCTGCCCGGCAGATATCTCCATCTGGCTACCCAGACTCCGTAATACCTGAAATCAGACTGTCGGGAAACAACGCAGAGGTTTATTGTATACCTCCTCTGCGTACAGTGGCCAAGGATTTGCTTGCGAAATGGGAATTGGTTTGGGAAGATTTTTCTGAATACACCAACCTGTCAAGCCCATTGGAATTTATCCCGGTTGCCAAGCCTGGAGACAAACTTCAGGTTTATCTCCGTGCGGCTACAGCAGGCGGCCTTGCTGCCGGAACGAGAATATCTGTTCCCGGGGCCGGAACAGAGTCAACGATGATCTCTGTCTTGGGACACGAAGTTGGACATAAGCTCCTTGGGGGCTGGAGTATGCCCATATCCGAAGCATTCGCTGAATGGTTTGCCATGCGAGCATTAAGAGCAACCGGATACAGAGAAATGGCTGAGAACAAGATGAAAACGAGTTATGCTTATTTCACCAAGGCAGATCCTTCGCATAAGACTGTTGACATCTCTGTTAATCCAACAGACATAAACCTGTCACGAGCAATTGGGGCCAAGTGGACATGGATCATGACTCAGTTATGCGAGAAGTATGGGGATGACATCATTAGCAAATATATCGCTTCGCTTCATCGAAATAACAAAATGTTAAATCCATATAAAAAACATGACGGTAATAAACTCGTCCCACTTACATTTAAAGATCATGTTACAGCATTGTGTGAAGCTACAGGTGAAGATCTTACGCCATGGTTCAGAAATCTTGGGACAACTATCGAATAAAGCTGAGGGCAAACATTAGTTCCGGCTTTAAGATTGGAGGCAAAAAGACAACCAGGTGAGACTTATGATAAGCTAACAAATCGCTCAACTCGGAACGGAAAGAGCTATCGCTTTTCCCCTCTGGTTAGCTCATGGCTTGCACACTATTCTCATTTTACAAAGGCTCCTGCTCATCAGTTTTCATCATAAAAAACCGACCGCCCAGATACATCTGCCGCCAAAATGGCTTTGATCCTTTCATAACACGCTCGCCTCTGGTAGAATCTCGCGACAGTTCGGCCGTGTGGACTACTCTAACTGCGCTGTGTCGAAAGACCGATCAGGAATATATATAATCTTTGGAAGCACCTTATGGCTGCATCGTTGCGGCAAAAGCTAACGATACTCATATTGGCTATATACTGGCCTGCCTTCTTTGTACTAACGCATATCCCGATCCCAGAGTCGATTCGCAGGGCGCATGTCTCAGATAAGTGCCTTCATGTTCTCGGATATATGGTCTTGACCTTCCTGTTGTGGTATGCATTCAAGCCCCAGCGCAAGGTACGTTGGCGCGAAGCCTCGCCCTGGTTGGTGGTTCTGGTCGTGCTGTTGTATGGAATTGCAGATGAAGTGATTCAGGGCTTTGTTGGAAGAAGCTGCGACGTGCGTGATCTGGCCGCAGATATGATCGGAGCTATCGTAGGACTTTCTGTGATGTCCTTTTTCACCTTTTGGCCTGCCGCCTTGGTTGTAACAGGCTGCGTCATATTTGGAATCTCGAACGTCAGCAAAGTGAATCTGGCTAATGTAATACCCTTCGTAAGCTCATCGTTCCATCTGTTCGCCTACGGCGCCCTCACCACAATCTGGATCAGGCACATGCAGCTTTTCGACTCACACAATAAGCCACGATTGAAATCTCTGGCATTGGCCTTGGGTATGCCAATAGCATTTCTCGCCTTTGTCAGCTTCTCATCGATAGCTTTGGGTCGAACAGTCTCACTGCGCGATACGATGCTGTCACTGCTGGGTATCGGATTGGCTGTGCTTGTGTTGGCTATAGTCTCAATGCAGCATAAACCGAGGATATGACGTTTCAGAGCTAATCAACCGCTCCTACCAGGCACAGCCCCAGTCTACTTTTCCCTGCCAAACGGTTTATAGAGAGGGTCGCCAATAAGCACTAACTGCCACGAGTTGAAGGGATTGGTTTTGTAGTAAGCTTCAACAAGGCAGGTTCCCCTTAGCAGCTCGGGGAAGAACGCTCGTGGATTCGGAAACGCGTGAAGATAAGGTTCGTTCACCGCACCCAGCGTAGCCGTTATACCGTCGCGCAACATGGCGGCGCACCAGGTCGTGCTGTTCGGGTCTCGCAATTTCTGCGCCTCGAAGCTGGCAATGTGATAGCCCACGGCGCCATCGACGAAATCAAAGGCGTCCTCATATCTTCTGAGTTTGTACCAGCCACAATAAAGAGCGGTATCGGGACAAGACCCCGGTGCGAAGAGCTGGGCCGTGACCTCCTCTTTGACGGGTATTTCAGTATACTTCCGCAGGTAGTCGGCCAGATCACCCAGGGATTTGTCGTAAAGACCCATCACATTTTTACTCACCAGCCCGCGCGAATCCAAATATGCGACGCCTTTCAATCCCTCCCGCTCGGCCGCTACAGCCTTGTCGATCAGACCCTTGATCGTATCGTAGTCGGGCCCATCGAGCCTGCTCACCATCATCGTACCGTAGCCCAGGTCAAGTGCGTCCCCTCTTAGCGTATTCACCTGCCAGCGATAAAGCTCATAAGGCTCCTTTAAGACCATCGACAGCTCGCTGTCCACAGAAGCGTTGGTTTCTTTCCCACTGATACGGTCAGCCTCAAGCTGCATTTGCGCAATCTTCTGGTTTATCAGCTTCTTTCGAGCTGACGCTTTTCCACCATTTTCCGCTTCGGCCTGTTCCAACTGATCGAGCTTTTGCTTTTCCCGCCTGATTGATCCTCGTAGTTCATTGAACCTGGAACTCATCCCCGGAAGGACACCGCGCCGCCCAACGCTTATGGGCACTCCATACGTGGTCAACAGGCATCTTATATCGCCAGGCAGTCGACGCCTCAGCTCTTGTCGGATAGGCAGTGCAAGCAACTTGTCGTATTCATCCCTGCCGATCTCGTCACGAAGATCCCGTCCCAGATCCAGGCGGAGTACGTTCTTCTCAGGAACGTTGCGTTTCAGACAATAATATCTGGCGATTCGCTCTGAAGTTTCTACCCGCCGATTAACTATCACCAAAACTTCATGTGGCTCCAATGCCTGAACCGTACAGCAACAGACCAAGCTGAGCAGAATAGCAATAAGAGCGGTTTGTCTGAACACCGTGCATATTCCTTTCAAAAAAACAGCCCCAGGCAAAGCCAAAGGGCTAAAATATCAACAATCGCTCAATATCTGTTCGTAAGGATAATACCTGTCAGACAGATGAGCTATTCAGGACCGTATGCTCTGTAGGGCAAGTCGTTCGGGTATTCGGCAACCATCTCTGCATAATCATCGAGCCAGCAGGCATTAGGATTGTTCTTGAAAACCATGAAGCGTCCGCTGTCCACATCATCGGCTGCTCGATGGTACTTGAAGTACACACAATCCTCGGTCCTGCCGATTATCTCGATCTTGCCGGTCGCATGTGACATGACGTAGCGCACACGTTTGGCAAGACCGGACACAAGCGATTTGGCGCCCTCAACAATCTCGTATCCTTCTTCGATAGGCACCGTATAGCACTTGTTGCCCAGTGCCGGGCGACACTGGAATATGTAGTAGGGCACCGCACCAACAAAAGAGAGCCTTGCAAGTAATTCCGCCAAAACTTCCGGCCTATCGTTCAATCCTCGAACCAGAGGCGTCTGATTCGCAATGACGGCGCCAGCTCTCTGCATAAGATGGATCGCACTAGCCGCCACATCCGTCAATTCCCTCGGATGGACGAAGTGCGTCATCATGTATATCTTCTTTCGCTCAGTGCTGTACGTCCCTATCATCTCCAGGAAATCGGGATCGTCTATAATCCGATACGGATTGAAAACAGGCATCCTGGTCCCAATACGGATTATCTCGACGTGATCGATCTCTCTGAGCCTGCGAATAATATCAGCGATTTGTGAAGTCGCCTGCATCAGTGGGTCACCACCTGTCAACAACACATTCGTTATCTCTTGGTGGCTCTTTATATACTGCATAGCTGCGGGTACATCACGCAGACAAGTAGATCGTGAGTTGATGAAGACTCGCTTGCGAAAACAGTACCGGCAAATGCCGCCGCAAACGTTGCTGGTCAGAAGCAGCGCTGTGGAATTATACTTGTGCTCAAGCCCCGGAATCACCGTGAAGGCGCTTTCATCGGAGGGATCGAGGCGGCCCCATTGATCGAGTTCGTGTTCGTGCGGAATTATTATCCTGCGAATCGGATCGTCGGGATCGTCCCAGTCAATCAGTGAGAGATAGTAATCGTTCGCTCGAAAGGAAAACTTGTCGGTGACTGGCTTGAGCCGATCCCTTGCCTTAGAATCCAATTGCTCGACCTGATCCAGCTTTGTTACGTACTTGATTTGGGTTTTTACTTCTTTCGCCATAGAATTTGTCTAATTCAGCAGCTCACTGTATCTACTGGTCCTTGCCTTCTCCCCGAGTCTGCTCATCCCGTGAATACTGCTTCTCATAAATATTTCTTCTACCCAGCACCTGCACAGCCGTAGCCAGTATTATCCGACAATCAAGCCAAAAGCAGGCGCTCTCAACGTATTTAACGTCGAGTTCGAGTTTTTCTTCGCGTGTCAATCCTCCCCGCCCGGAAACCTGCGCCAGACCCGTCAAGCCTGGTTTGACCAGCAATCGTTTCTTCTGCCGTTCATCCCATTCAGCCATTTGCGACACATAAAGGGGCCTGGGTCCGACCAGGCTCATCCGACCTCCAAGTATATTAACCAATTGCGGCAATTCGTCAAGTGAATACTCCCGCAGAAACCGTCCAATCCGCGTTAAACGGGTGTCATTGTCTGATTTGGGGCTTGGTCCGAACGGATCGACATCCGTCCTCATGGTCCGAAACTTGTAAAAAACAAAGGGTCTTCCACCTTTTCCCGCCCTTTCCTGCGTGAATATGGCCGATCCTTTGCTGCTGAGCCTAATCGCAACAATCAGCATCAGGAAAAACGGTGAAAGAAAAATCAACGCCGACAGCGAAGCCAAAATATCGAATACTCGTTTGGAGATGACGTAAAGACTCATAATTATAACACAGAAGGATTAAAAGCTATCAGAACCGATTTCTCAAGATAAAGAAGCATCGAATAAATTATACCCTAAAAAATCCAGAGTCAACATTATCGCAATGATTCTGGACAGAAGCGAGCTGTTGAGTTAAACTCCGATGAATTGTGTATCGGTTAATGCCGGACGTTTTTTAGGCTTTGGTATACAAACTATGTTCAATAAGTTGATAGGCCCATATAATCCCATAAGCGGCGTATTGCAGTACTGGCCGGTTCTGGCTCTATCGTTCATCTCGGCCCTGGTAGCGACATTCCTGTGCAAAAAAATTGCATTGAAACTTGGAATAGTTGATAAGCCCGACCAGTTGGTCAAGACCCACAAAGACACTGTCGCTTACTTAGGCGGCGTGGGTATGCTGGTCGGCCTGACTGTTGGAATCTTCACGGGAGTATACCTGCTTTATATACAGCAGGAACATTTTCTAACTTCGTTCAAATGGCTGCTGGGTATATTGGCCGGCGCGGCTATCGCCTGTTTCGTCGGATTAGTCGATGATATATTCGATATAAAACCCTGGCAAAAAATGCTCGGTCAGGTACTTGCCGCTTTTATATTGATCGCTGTAGGAATAAGGCCCGCACTGCGTTATTTCGGCATGCCTTTTGAATTCAGCATGCCCGATAATCTTGAATTTATTCTGGGTATTCCAGTCGTTATTGTATTCGTAGTCGGAGCAACAAACTCTTTGAATTTGCTCGACGGCATCGACGGATTATGTGCAGGTGTCACGGCTATTATTACGATTGCGATGCTGTTATTGGCGATTCACTTGAACACGTGGAGCTACAGCCTCAAGGGCGATCCTGTGCGATTGATAATATGCTTGGGACTTCTCGGAGGCGTGTGCGGTTTTTTGCCATTTAACCGCCATCCTGCTAAGATTTTCATGGGTGATGCAGGCAGCATGCTGCTCGGATTCGTAATGGCTACTCTTATGATCCTTTTCGGGGAAAAAATCCCCAAGTGGTGGATGGCTTCGATTGTAGTTTTCGGTCTGCCCATTCTCGATACGGGCACAGCTCTGGTCAGGCGTTTTTTGAACAAGCGGCCGCTCTTTGTTTCCGACAGAGGTCATATTTACGACCAGATGATCGACAGGGGAATTCCTCTAAAGAAAACCGTGGCTATATGCTATGTTCTTGCCGGATTGTATGCCCTAATTGGTCTGGCTATGTGCGGGATAAAAACCAAATATGCTCTCTTAGTTTATATACTGGTTTTTGTCGCATCCGGGATTATCGTTTGGAAAAAAGGGTATCTGAAAATGGAAGGACTGCGAGGCGCTATTCGCAAGAAGCAGTAACGCCACTCAGTCAGGTCTGATTCGTTCGAGCAATATAAATATTACTCGATACGCCGTGGCTGTCAATTTGTCCGGCGGGTGCGAAACCACATTTCTGATACAGCTTATTGGCAGGTTCGTTAGCAGCGCCGACCATCACCTTTACACTGTCTATACCCCTTTTTTTGCACTCTTGAAGGCCACTATCAATCAATCGATGAGCCAGACCTCTTCCTCGACAGTCCTGTGAAACAACAATTGAAAGCAGTTCCGCATCAGGCAGGCTCATTTTCTTAACACGCCCCGGATAGGCGAGAGTCTCGAACACCTTTTTTATTCTGCGCCAAGAAAGCATTTTTCTCGCCAAAATAAACGCGAACCGCCAGCCCTTTTTCAAAATGATCGATCTATACAAAGGACCGAGGTTCGTCGAGAAAGCTACAAAGCCACACACTTTCTCTTCTTGTTGCACGACGAAACCAAAAGCCGACTCGCTTTGTGCTATTCCTTCATATAAGGCGCTTACGAAATCCGCTCCAAGCGAGCTGATAAATCCTGTGCTTATTCCTGCAATATGCAAAGCCGCAACTTCGCGCGCGTGCTTATCCTGCAAGGGATTTAATTCGAACTGAATATCCGGGTTGTCGGTCATGTTAAGGTTTCAAAGCGACGATTTCATCGAGGGCCTGTTTTGCGAGCTTTTCTCTATCGAACTTATCGAGGCCGATTTGACGAGCGTTGCGCGCCAATTCAAGCAGCTCTTCCCTGTGTGAATTGATATACAGAACCCTGTCTACGAATTCATCCAGATCGTAAAGGGTAGTGCCATAACCTGCGTGTCCCGACTCGATGACCTCTCGTTGCCAGCCTGAATAATTCAGCAGGACAGGAGTGCCGGAAATCAGGGTATCGAAAAATTTGCTCGCCGAGTTATGCTCGATGATCGGGAATTGCCCTATTATTACCATTCCGACATCAACCGCGGCGTAAAGCGAGGGCAGTTCGTTTTGGGGTATTGAAGGCCTGATCTCCACATTCGTCAGGCCAAGCTCTTTTAGCCTCTGCTCCAGAGCGGGTTTTTGACTGCCCTCGCCAAAGAGAACGAACAGTATTTCGGGATGGTCCTGAAGTTTGAGACCTGCATCGAGAATGAAGTTAAGGCTGTTGACTATTCCCATCGAGCCTGCATGGAGAAAAACGAGCTTGTCACCCCAGCCATACTTTTCCCTTATAACTGAGCCATCGACATTCTCCTCGAACATCCCCGACACACAGCCATTTGGAATCACGGCTATTGGCTTTTGCACTTTCATCACTTTTCTCATACCATCGGCCATACCAGGCGAGAGGGCGACGAGAGAGTCGGCGTGTTTGTATAAATATTTTTCAAGCCAAAGAAGAATTTTGCCAAGCATCCTGCTTTTTAGAATGCCCATCTCTATGGGGATTTCGGGCCACTGATCTTCCACCTCGAAAACAAAAGGAGTGCGTTTGAAAAACTTGTTGATAACCGCAGGGATGCCTACGGTTAAAGGGGTGCTGATTGCGTATACGACGTCGACTTTTTTGGTTCTCAGAAGGATATAAGTGCTGAAGAACATGAAGTGCAGGAAAACCAGAATCCTGAAAAAGAACGATTGCTCGTTTTTGTATTTGGCGCCGACGAGGATTATGCCTATGCCATCCCTTGATTGCCTCTGGATGAGGCCTTTGTCCAGCTTGAAGCCGCTTCTGTTCCAATGGCCTGTGATAACAGTGACTTTGTGTCCCGCTTCGACCCATTTTTTCGTAAACTCATACGAACGAACGCAGCCACAGCCTTCAGGGGTCGAGTAGTGTTGATGAATACAAACGATATGCACTTATGTTTTCCTTGATAAATGATTCTTCAGGATTGTCCGGCCGGCTTAATCGCTAAAAGTTATTGAGCCGAGACTTCGGTGAGTATCGAGGCGATTCCTTCGACGGCTTTAAGTGCGTTGAACTGCTCGATAATTTCATTATTCGGATTAATCTGAGGCTTGTCCTGCGCCCACAGATTGTAGAAATGTTCTATTTTAGAGGCAGCCTCTTCGACATCATAGGCATCTGCGACGAGGCCCGTGCCTGATTCTTCGATTATTTTGGCGGTGCCGCTGGATTTATCCATCAGGCCCAGGACTGGCTTTTCGGTCATGATGTATTCGAAGAGCTTGCCTGGATAGGTAACGTTCTGATACTGGCGCTTGTCACAAATCAAAAGCAGCAAATCACTCTGTGCGTAATACTTGATAACCTCTTCGTGGGGAATAAATGGGATAGTCTCCGCAACGCCTTGGAGCCCAAACTCGGCCAGCGCATCGGGCGAGAGATTGCCAATGAATATAACCCTGATTTTGTCGGCGGGCACAGCTTTTTTATCGATGAGATGTCGTATAGCCTCAAGGGTTGTATCAGGCTTTCGATCGCGTACGAATATGCCTGCGTAAATCATGGTAAAACGTTCGTTTCGCGTCTTAGGCAAAGCCCTGAACACCTCTCTCTCTTGGGGAGCGAAGCCTGTCGGGATCGAAGTGACCATATCTGAATTGAGGTTATGCCTTTGAACGACCCAGTCTTTCATAGCGGGACTGACAACGATTATTTTGCTGGCCGCACGTACGAGGCTCCGCTCAATGGCGCGAATGGCTGCGCGGTGCAAGGCGGTTGGTGGCCCCCCCTTGAATCTTTCGCCTATGATGTCCCTGTATTCGAGCACAAAGGGCAGGTTCAACCGTTTGGCCATATGCATACCTATCCATGCCGCCGACAATGGTGGTGTTGAACCGAGAACGCATTTCCAGTTGTGCTTTCGAGACGCTCCGAGGGCCATCTGTTGGGCAGGAAATTTCCACAACACTTGTCTGTCGGGAACCAAGAGCCAAGCAGCGATTCTCCGCATCAACTGAACCTTCAGCGGAGCCTTATTGCCCTTGGTTCTGGGCAATCCTCTGACGAGATTCTCTTTGACGACACCGCTGGCTCGAAGAACCTCGACGCCCATCTCTGCATATTTTCGGTCTATCTGCTCGCTATCGTCGGCGCTTGCTACCAGCAGCGTAGGATTCCAGCCAAAACCCGGCAGCATCTTACAATTCTGCTCGGTGCGAGCGACCCCGCCTCCGACGAGAGGTGGAAAATTATGCGCAACATACAAAAACTCGTTACATTCGTTTTGCTTCTGCATCAATTACAACTTTCGTTTATCTGTGGTTCCAAATAAATTCGATTCCATAAAGCTGACAACGGTTGCTATTGCAGCTCTATTTCATAAATCAGAGGAGACCTCGCAGGGACGGTGCAGCGCAGAGTAAGACCTGTGCTAATCTGCGACTCCCATTTGTCGATCTCGCTGCCGGTGGGATACAAAGAGGTGATGCGCCCGCTCTTGGCTTTGTCTATGCCGTAAGCTGGATCATTTAATTTCAACACAACCTTCTGCTGCTGTGTGCTTATATTATACATAACCAGACCCAGCCTGCCATCCGGCGCACGCCACATCGAACACTGCACGGAAGGCAATGAGATATCGTAGAATTTCTTCAACCAACGTATATGCCACTTAACGTCAAGCTGCTCGACCGGATCTGTAAATGCAGGCGGGCGCAGCATCTCGCCATAAACGAGGAACTTCATTGCGGCGGCATAAGCTCTGCTGCGCTTTTGTGCCGCATCGAGAGCCACTTCATAATCCTTATGGTTGGTAAGCAGCAATGGCTCGGTCCATCCATCCTTGACGCCCCACGCAAAGGCCTGCGCGAACTTGGCGATATAACTCCGTCCGTCACCCTCTTCAAGGTCCCACCTGCTTACCCATGTGCCGAAGCAAATCGTATAGTCATGGTAAACGGCCTGGACCATGGGAATGGCAAAGATTTTGTCCTTCTCCAAAGGCTGGTAAGTCGTGTTGCATGTCAGATACCCATCCAGCTCAGCCATGTTGCCTTCCCAGAAGCTCTCGCCTGAAAAGCAAAAATCAGGATTTACCTTCCTGACGCGATCTTTAATTTCGTGCAGCATTTTCTGGTTGTCTTTGATGTATGTGTTGCCTCCGCCAACCTGCTTGCTGTAAATGGGATTGAAGTTCATGTATGTGCCGCCATGATTGAAGGAATCCATGTAAGCGGCGCTGAATCCGGCGGTGCGGGCCATCTCCACGACGGTGTCGCCAAGTACCTTGGCCCAGACTTTCCCCGGGTACGCTACATTAGCCTTTGTATATGTTCTGTCCCCGGGTTTACCGAGCGGCCAGACAACCCTTTGCCCTTCGAAATCGCGCACGGTGTGCTCGAAACCGTTCGTTTTCTTTGCGCTTTGCGATTCACTGTCCCAACACACAGACTGCAAAAAGCCCATGATGGGATAGTTATTCTCCTTCGCCATGTTGATGGCATTCAGATCCTGCTGATCCAGTGGGAATCGATCCGGCGAACCCTTGGAAAGAAAATGCCCCTGGCCCCAATAATGCAAATGCAGCCCTTTGGTAATACCATCGAGACCCGTTTTGATATTGGTATGATATGGCGCGGTTGGGGGTGACATTGTTATTCCCCATCGCATCCACATATTGATTTCCTTAAACCACTTCGGCGTGCTTTTACGTTCGTACAGCGGTCCTTCCGCTGTCCAGCTCTGCTTCAACGCCCACTGCCGATACAATCGGCATGCATCGTACCAGTCGCCTTTGAAGCATCTTAAAACCGTATCGTATGGCGTCTGCCAATTCTGAGGAACGCTCTTCATATTGTCGGGCACGTGCACCACAGCCCACGACAAACCATCCGACGAATCGGCTGCGATATAATAGCGTTTCACATTTTGCATGCCATCGAAACAGCCCAAATACAGCCCTTTGTCATCGTGGTAATACGCATCGAACTGCATGCTATGGCCCGAGCGATTGGGCTGGAAACGATACCTCTCATCCATGATGCCGTTTCTAATGGGATCGACGATCAATCTGCCGTTGTATATGGGACTCGCAAGTCTGTCGGAACTCGTTTTACCATCCTGAGGATAGATACCGTTGAATAGAGGAGCGGTCAAATAGAATACTGTATATTTTGTGCTGCGATTATTAAAAGCCACTCTGAATCTCGCATACTCATCGTTTTCAGCCAGCGTGACTGTTACAGTAACATCCAAACAATCGGCCTCGCCCTCCACATCGATATTCTTCCACGACATACTAAGACTGTTCTGATCTTTCTCTACACTACACTGTGCTAAAGCCCTATCGGCCTTTATAACAACAGTATCCGACCGTGAGCCAATGTCGCTTCTTCGCGCCATGCCGTCATTGACCTCCGGATCGAGGCTTAGACGTTGAACATCGCTTTTGACGGATCGCTGACCCAGAGGAATTCGCTTCAATTCGATACGCCAGAGAGATTTATTGCGATAGCGATTAATAAAATCAAATCCCGAATCGTTTTTGATACTCCGCAATCCCCCTCCCTGCTGGGGTGCGTGAAATCCGAGGGACATAAATCTGTTCGACAGGTTTATACCCGTATCCTGGGCTGAGCCGTTGCTGGACGGATCGCACGATAATGAAAACAACATCAGAAGTATTGCTATTTTTACTTTTTTCATTTTACCTTACATTCTGCTTTCTCTACCCGCTAATCTCCGCCAATAAGACATCTGTTTTCATTCCCGTTAACTAAGGCAAACAGATGTCTAACAAGAAGCCCATAATATTTTCGCGGCCAATCTCCCACAGGTCCACAAACCACAATTATTTTTGCTACCAATGCAAAGTATGCGGTTGGTTTTTTTAGCGATCAACGTCAAAAATATGCCAACCATAACTATTTGCGTTAATTCGCGGGCAAAACTTAATGGCGCGTGCATTTAATAATCCACTCTGCCATTGCAGGGTAAATTATAGAGGCATCAAATTTATCTTTAAACATTTCAAAAGAATTATTCATGTGTGATCCAAGCAGTATTCTGTCATGATAATAAGTGCTCACTGCATCTGCGAAACTCCGCCGGCTGCCAAACTCATAGCTGATGCCGGCTTGATACTCATCCAACAAATCCTGCAACTCACCCTCTAATGAGCTGATCACAGCCAGCCCCCGAGAGGCGTAATCAATCAGCTTATTTGGAACCGCCACCAGAGATTCAGGCTTCATCGGAACCACGCCAACATGACCTTCACAAAGCAATGCAGACATATCCTGTTCCGAAAGATAACCTAAATATTTAACAGGGCTGCCGTCTTGCTCTGCAACATGCTTAACATAACCAGCCTGCGATCCGTCACCAGCTACATCCAAACAAACTTCAAGCCCGGAATCATGAAGATCAAGCACACCCTTAATCATGGTCTTCAGGTCATATGAGATCCCCAGATTACCGATGTAAACGAGTTTCAACTCATGGTCATCCTGTACCCTTTGGGCTTGGCCTGCCGTTGTGACTGCCGGTGCGCCGAGGGGAAAAACTTTGGTTTCCACACAGCATCCGCTTTGTTTTGCATGGTTAACATACCCGTTTGAGACAGCAGAGAGAAAATCGGCGCCCCGGTACGCTTTATTAGCCATCCTGTGCAACGGGGCAAACAGCATGGCTTTCAGAAAGTGGGGAATTCGCGGCAGCAACTGATAAAAGGTTTCCGGCCAGGCATCCTGAATATCTACAAATAACTTTGACCCAACGGAGCCACATATTCTCCAGGCAACCGGATAGAGTCCTAACGGGGGCATACTTATCAACACGGCATCAGGCGAACGCAATTGCCCCGAGGCAATCGCCCCTTCCGCCATACCTCCCCACGTTTTTGCATACTGAATATGACTTCTCCACCGCCTCCAGCTAACATTGCGCTGATAGCTCAGCGTTGGCACAAGCCGTATCTGGAATCCGTCATAATCGTAATCATTTTTGAGATTTCTCCTTTTTTTTTGGAGATGATGAAAATCACTGGACCACCAAACCACCTCATGCCCCGCCTTCACCAACTCCCGAGCAAGAAGGAAATAGCGCAACGGACGCCCGCCTTCCAAAGGCAAAGGGTCGAAGGGATTGTTTATCCAAAACATCATTAACCGACATTTCCCATTTGACTTTATAAACCGCGTTCATGTCCGCTATGACCTCAATAATACCATAATATGCGATTCGATTTCAACTCATCTGACTATCAAATAGGCGGGAGAACACATCTGTTCGCTGAAAATCCAGTATTTTGGCACTTTTTCGACGTATTTCGACCAGAGATTTCTCGTCACGTTTCCACTTCAACGCGTATTTGTCCGTTCAAATGCCAGGAAGCTCATCGCGCTCTCGGTAAGCCAGCAGTCCCGCACTACCTGGAAAATCCAGGTTTACAGGTTAGTTCCAAGCAATGTTTTAAGCTTTTGAACCACAGCGTTTTGCCCGGCCTGGGAGAGCTTTCGAGCCTTCTCCAAAGATAGAGTGGGCTTACATTGCTCCGACGCAGCCATACAACATTCGAGCAATCGTACAATCTGCTCCTGAGGCATCTCTGGGGCCAAACGGCATACGTCTGGCAGCTTCACATCATCAGCAAGGGCTGTGCATTTGCTGTGATATGGAACGACAGCGAAATTAATGCCCAATGTATAAGCATATAATGCAGCGTGTAACCGCTCGGCGATTATTAGATCAAGTGCTGATAATCGCTGGAGCATTTTCGCCGGGTCTGGGTCGTAGGGAATTAATTCCACTTCACAAACGTCCTTTAATTCATCCATCAGTCTCTGGCACAACTGCCGCTCGCCATCTATCTTGTCGCCACACATTTCGATAGGGGCAACGCGCAATGGCTTCACAGCAGCAACCTTTTTGATAGCACTAACGAGATTGCTTATCTTAGCCTCTTGAGAGGCATCTGAATTGTCGACAGTGCCTGAAGACTTGGCCAATGAAATACCCACACTCGTCGGCCCCGACTTCGCTAATTGGGGTAAATCAATCGAAAACTGTTCGGGCATTAGAACCGATGGATCGAATGCCTGAATTACCTCAGATGATACGCCTATTTTTTTGCATAACTCGTATGAGGCGCCGTCTCGAACTTCGACAACATCCGCCAGATCGAGAGTGCGCTTGGCTATCTTTGCACCTTCCTCAGAAACTAAAGGCCCCAATCCCAGAGCGGAAAAAACAATCGGTATACCTTTTAGTTTTGCCAACCTGCAGATGTGGTATTTCTGACGCAGACCTTTCATTCTCGCAGGATTTACGTCGGCCATGGTGCTGCCCCCACCAAAGACGAGGGCGTTCGACCGAAGTATGGTTATAATCTTATTTAGATAAATGCTGCCCTTGAACCATTGAACAAGCCTATGAACCTGTACAAACTCAGGCAACTCGGGCAGCCTGCCCTCGCCACTAATCTGCACGATAACTCTGACGTTGCCCGAGATTTTCGACAACATCAGGCACATCTCTGTCAGTAGGGCGTCATCGCCGCTGTTCTCATGCCCATACCACCCCCACAGATATATTTTTGGGCCTGCTTTTAACACCTGCTCAACTCCTGCGGAATAACGCACCAGTGGCTTTTGTTATCTCTTGCTTAAAGTTCAGTATGAATATCACGTAAGCAGACCACAACGAGGACAATATCAGGAATTTCGACCATGCAGGTAAAGACTTGAAACATGAGAGAACGATAATGGTCCCTGCCATGACGCCCGCTGGCACGAACAATTTATTCAGCGATACAACCAACGGCGCGAAGTATTTACTCACGAACCAATAGCTGAGCAATGTCCAGAGGTCAACCGCGAACAACGTCCAGGCGGCGCCCTTAATCCCCCACCTTGGCACAACGACGCTTACCGCAAGTAAACAGATCACCGTCCCGACTGCCTGGAGTATGACGCGATACCATTGCTTGTCGACGCTCTCGAGAATATTACCTGCCGGAATTGCCAAAAGACGAAACAGTATTCCGAATCCGATCAACGGGAATACCGCCGCCGCGGCCATATACTCTTCTGTAGCGAAAGCTCTTATAAGAAACTCGGGAACGCAAAAGCAAACAGCAACCAGCAAACCGCCGATTAGCCACATGCCACGTATGAGCCTTGCAAAAATCGCGCCGAAAGTGACGAAATTACGTGAAGCGGCCAGCTTGTGATACAACGGGAGTGTCACCCCTGTAACAGACATACCGACAACCAGTGATATCTGGTAAACCTTAAGGGGAACGGAATAACACCCCGCCTGTCCTTCACCCAATGCCCCTCGAACGTATATCAAACCATAGTAGCTGTTTATCGAGTATACAAAAAGCGCCGCTGCGAAGGGTATACTGGTCTTAAGAAGAGATAAATAGTCAAACCGCAACAGTGGTACAAATGAAGGTCTGACCACTATCCAGCCAATAATCACCAAAAGACAACTTAAAGCAAAATAGCAGGTAACAAGATAGCTATACTTACTATCAGGCGCCACCCAGCAGGAAAGAGCTGCAAGAAAAACGACAAGCCCCCTGCCCATATCCAGCATTGATGCGCTGAGAAATCTCCGGCTGATCTGCAAGTCTATCTGAAACAATTCGAGAAAACTCAGCAATAACGTTCCGACAACAACCAGAACCGTTTGTAGCTTCCAAAGTCCCGAATAGTTCAGATATAAACTAAGACCGACAAAGTAAAGGGCAGTTGCGCAAAAACGAACCGCTATAGCAGGCAACAAATGAGAGATTTGCAGCTCAGGCTTTCTGGCTGCGAGCAGTCTATAGCCCTGCCCAACCCCCAAATTGAGCAGACCTCCACCGATAAGCACCAACGCCTGATCCGGCACAAAATTGCCCAGATCGTCAGGCGTCAGCTTCTTTGCCATTATAATGCCCGCGGCCACGGCCAGCGCCCTGCTAAGGAAAGCGAAAGTCGTATTGGCCAGGACGCCGTGAAGATATGATAAAGGCCTCATAGACGTGGCTAATCGGCTTGTTCGGTCTCCAATTCAGACATCTCTTCTGCCGGGCTGCTATATAGTTCCGCAACCACGATCAGTACAGCGATAATGAAACCGTTGATCAGAAGACCTTTTCCCGTCCAGTACAGATTCAACATCGCATTGGGTACGAATGCCAGGATACACGCCAGAATACCGTTGAACATACTGGGATCTCCCCGGTTGAAAACGTATTTATAGCATACCCAGGCCGGTCCGAGCCAAAGAAGGCTTATGATAATAAAGCCGATTATGCCATGTTTGAACAGCATATGAAAAACGTAGTTATGGCAATAGAAGAACTGCCCGGTCGAGGCGGCATACTCCGGATGTGCATCTATAAGAACATGGGGGAACGGCGCCGCCTCTTCGGTATAGTAACCGCCGTATCCACTGCCCCATAAAAACGCAAAACGCTTGAAATTTGTGTTCGATGAGTTAATGAACTCTGCGTATCGAAGAGGGGCAAGTCTGGACAGATAATTACCTCCACCTTCGGTGGAAAAACTTTGCGCCCTCCTTGTGACCACGTCCAATGAAGTAATTTGAACCGATTTAATCAGCTTCCAGGTCCCAAAGGTTAAAATAAGAACAACAGGAACAGCGATCAGAAGTCTCTTAGCGCCTAAAAGGTACACCAGCAGCATGCAACAAAACGCGCTGGTAAGCCAGATCATACGAGTCGCAAACACGATTACCAGCAGCAATGAAGCAAGCGTTATAATCGTGCCCAGAAATATTCTTCCGCGCTTTATGATCAGATAAATGCCAAACAGCAACACAAAAACGATAGTGCTTTTCGCAGAGTCAACGCTGGCGCGTGAGACACCGCCAAGAAGGGGCCCGCGCCCCAGAAACCAAATGATAACATCGCGCAGGTGCACAGCCAGCAATCCCCCGATAAACACTGCAAGCAGAAGAGACAGCTTATCAGGATTGCGTCTTATAAAACTAACGAACAACAGGATACTTGTAATCAAAAGCAGTCCGAGACGGATATCTGCAGGCACCTCTACAGACCGCGCAAATGTCCTGAATCCACCGTAAAGAATCCCTGTAAAAATCGGAACCGTTACAAACCAGATTATCGCCAGCTTTACTCGCCTATCCACAAAGAAAGTCCAGTTTTTGGCAAGCAAAATCAGAGAAGCTCCAAAAACAATCCAACTGGGTCGAATAGGCCCGACGAATAATCGCCAAACACTTGCGATATTATATTCCCCATAGACGACCTGCTCAGACGAGGATTGGATTATGTCCGTTGAGACCAGGAGCACCAGGAAAAACAGCGGCACGCCAAATCGACTCGGTGCCAGGATCGAAACAAGCAAAATAAATGCTAACAATCCCCTTGCGGCAATGAACATGGGAGCCGAAACATCACGAATCCCCGAAAGCGAGCAAATCACAAGCCCAAATATGAAGAAAGTTGCGATTCGTCCGGCGCTGATATGAAAAGGATCCGCGCTTTGAGCCTCCGTCATATAGGGTTCTTCCAGATACAATGTTTCGTCCGCGTACAATGTATTATACATAGCCACGCGTCCTCCCATTAAGCATTTTATGTTTTATTAACAAGCCGAATCCTTCAATCGCACCAAGCGTCATGCCAAGATCGAACGCTGATAATGCGTATGAACCGACCACAATATTTACCGGATTGACAAACGATCTCCATCGCCCCTTTTCCGACATACGCCTTATAAGATTCAGAGCGTACAATCCAATTGCTACCAACCACAAATAATGCCTGAAGAATCCAAGGACGAACAAAACCGCACACAGAATATTAAGCCCTGTGATTGCAGCTACCGTCATGGTTCCCGACATCTCACCCAAAGCAACATGCCCTTTAGTATTCCTTCTTGCCATTTTGAAGACGCTTTTCCAGTCGCTTCGCACCGTCCAATATTGCTCCGCCTCTGGTACGTGAACATACTTGAAGCCAAGCTTGCGCCACTGGCTGTTGAACCAAGTATCCTCACCGGCTTCCACGTGCTCGGGATATCCACCGATCTTTTCCCACACCTTTTTCTTAAAAGCACATCCTCTGTGGGAGGGCTGGATCGCAACTCTTTTGTCATCCCTAAAAGAAGCCATGCACTTTTCGAATAAGGTCCTGCCCTTGAAAATGGTCAATCCTCCAACCACTTCAGCGCCTTCGTTTTCGAAAGGTTCGATCATCTTTTTCAGCCAGCCATCGATATATCCGGTTCCCGAATCGAAAGTTACGATTATCTCAGCATTCGTTCGTTTAACCGCTTCGTTACGTCCTCTGCTGATATTGGCTCCGGGTATTTTATGAACTTTTAATTTCTCAACTTTGTCCGACCAGCCATCGAGCATTTCCCAGGTCCCATCCGTGGAGCCGCCATCTGTGATGACAATCTCACTCAATAATGCGAGATTATCCTCAGATGTAAAAGTGCGCAAAGCTGTTTCCAATTCATCCTTGCAGTTATAGGTCGTGCATATCAAAGCTACTTTTAGATTCATAATGAATAAGCATTTATCGGCATTTCAACCGGCATTCTTCACGCCTGGGCTATAATCTGTGCGATTCTCTGTGCAGCGTGGCCGTCCCATAATTTCGGTATGCGACCGCCAATATTCCCGCTTCCTCCATCCTTGATTTCCCGATAATGCTTGAGAATATCGGCTGTCTCAATATGAACCAGACGATTTGTACCCTCGCTAATCGTAACAGGCCTTTCGGTATTCTCCCGCAGTGTCATGCAGGGCACACCTAATATCGTCGTCTCCTCCTGTATACCGCCCGAATCCGTCATCACAAGCAACGCATTACTCATCAAACATAAAAAGTCCAGGTATCCCAACGGCTCTACGAGCAAAAGTCCCTCCATCGCCTCGATGCGCTTTTCAATATCTGTGCCCTTTATATTATGCCTGGTTCGCGGATGGATGGGGAACACCAGTTTTATATCTTTTTCTATCTCCTCGAAGGCCCCGATAATCTGGTTGAATTTCATACTGTCATCAACATTACTGGGGCGATGCAGAGTAATAGCGCCAAACTGCTTTTCGACAAGCCCGAGTTTATTGAGAATGTCAGATTGCTTTGCTTTTTCCCTGTTCGCCATCAGCGTATCGATCATCACATTTCCGACAAAATGCACCTTTTGCGAATTGAGCCCTTCTTTTTTGAGGTTATCGGCCCCGGACTGCTCTGTTACGAACAGCAAATCGCTTATAGAATCTGTAAGAACACGGTTTATCTCTTCAGGCATTGTCCTATCGAAACTTCTCAGGCCTGCTTCAATGTGAATCAACCTGACTCCTAATTTCACTGAAACCAGACCACATGCAATGGTGCTGTTGACATCACCGACAACAAGGACGAAATCAGGTTTGAAATCCAAAACGACAGGCTCGAAACGCTCCATGATCCGCGCCGTCTGAACGGCATGACTGGCCGAACCGACTCCCAGATCTATATCAGGCTGCGGCATGCCAAGCTCTACAAAAAACAGCTTGCTCATATTCTCGTCATAGTGCTGACCCGTATGAACCAGCAGTGTCTGAAAATTACCGTCCGACTTCAGCGCCTTCATAATCGGAGCTATCTTCATAAAGTTGGGCCTGGCGCCACATACACATATGATTTTCTTCATTATCTCCGCCAATCAAATAACATTAAAACGTTGGTTCATTATGTGAGAGCCTCCACCACTGCTCACAATAAAAGCGATAAATATAAACAGACCCACTCTTGTTTCTTTATAAATTACATGCCTGAGAATGCCTGTTTTTTTGATACCAGTCGATAGTCGCCTTGAGACCATCGTCGAACGATGTTTTTGCCTCAAAACCAAAGCACTCTCTGGCTCTTGAGACGTCAAGGCATCGCCTCGGTTGTCCATCCGGCTTTGAGCTGTCCCACAGAATCCTGCCTGAAAAACCGGTCAGGCTCACGATTTTTTCGGTGAGGTCTTTGATCGTTATCTCGAAGCCGGAGCCGATATTGACCGGCTCTGGTCCGTCATAGAGTTCCGTCGCCAGCAGGATCGCCTCAGCCGCATCCGCCGCGTAGACGAACTCGCGCGAAGCGCTGCCGGTCCCCCAGCACTCGATTTCATCCGCTCCGCTCTCAACCGCCTCAACGCACTTTTTGATAAGCGCCGGTATCACGTGGCTACTCGCAGGATCGAAATTGTCACCCGGACCATAAAGATTCACAGGCAGCAAAAAGATGGAATTGAAACCGTACTCCTGCCGATAAGCCTGCGACTGTACCAACAGCATTTTCTTCGCCAATCCATAAGGAGCGTTCGTCTCCTCGGGATAGCCATCCCAAATATCGTCCTCCTTGAACGGCACAGGCGTGAACTTCGGATACGCACACACCGTCCCAATAGCGACAAATTTTTCAATTCCCCGCAGCCTGCCCTGCTCGATAAGCCCAATGCCCATCATCAGGTTCTTGTAGAAAAATTCGCCCGGATGCTCTCTATTGGCTCCAATCCCGCCAACTACCGCAGCTAAATGGATCACAACGTCGGGCCGCATGTCTTCGTACATCCGAATGACATCGCACTCACGCACGAGGTCGTAGTCCTCTATCTTTGGAACGAGAATATTCCCGCATTGGCGCTGACGCAGCCCTTCGGTGACATAGCCGCCGAGGAAGCCGGCTCCGCCTGTGACAACAACTCGTTTGTTCTCGAAATAGCCGCTCATGATATTTTATATTTTTCGCCGCTGCATGTGACACCGATGTCAACTCTACCTGCTGTGGGCCGCAATAATGCTTTCGTGCTCGGCAATCTTCATATCCGAATCCGTCATCATTATCGCCAGATCATTGAATGTAACCTTGGGCTCCCATCCAAGAGTTCTCCTGGCCTTGCTCGCATCGCCCTGAAGCAGATCCACCTCGCTCGGCCTGAAATATCGCGGATCGATCTCCACGTGCTCCTCCCAGTCGAGATCGAGATGGTCGAAAACCATAGCAACGAATTCCTTAACTGTGTGACATTCACCGGTCGCCACTACATAATCATCAGGCTCATCCTGTTGGAGCATAAGCCAGATAGCCTCGACGTAGTCGCCCGAAAAACCCCAGTCACGCCTGGCGTCAAGATTGCCCAGGTAAAGCTTCTCCTGCAATCCGAGCTTTATCCGTGTCGCCGCCCGTGTAATTTTACGTGTAACGAAGGTCTCTCCGCGTCGAGGCGATTCGTGATTGAACAGTATCCCGTTACACGCGAACAAATCGTACGCCTCGCGATAGTTCACCGTCTGCCAGTAACTATACAGCTTCGCACACGCGTACGGGCTGCGCGGATAAAATGGCGTCTTTTCCGTCTGAGGTGTCTCCAGCACTTTGCCGTACATCTCGCTGCTCGACGCCTGATAGAACTTCGACGTCTTCCTACACTGCCTGATAGCCTCCAATAATCTCAGCGTCCCCAGCCCATCGGTATTCGCCGTATAGATTGGCATGTCGAAACTCACCCTCACGTGACTCTGCGCCCCAAGGTTATAAACCTCATCGGGCTCGATTTCACTCATGATCGCCGAGAGGTTGCCGCCGTCGGTCAAATCACCATAAACCAGCCGCAAATCGGGATTTTCATGTGGGTCCTTGTATAGATGGTTGATCCTTCCCGTGTTAAACGAAGAACTGCGGCGTAGAAGCCCCCAAACCTGGTAGCCCCTGGCCAGCAAAAGCTCTGCAAGATACGAACCATCCTGCCCTGTTATGCCTGTTATGAGTGCCTTTTTCATGAAATCCCTAACAGACCGTCACGGCCAATCCTTCATTGCTGATATCAAAGTCAAAGAACCTCGCCCGTTCATTTGGCGGCTCCGCGTCCAACATCTGACGCACAGCCAAAGCATCTACAGGCGATTTACAGATCATTAGCATGAAACCGCCGCCGCCTGCCCCAAGCAGCTTGGCCCCGTATATGTGCCGCCGAACTCTCGAAAAGAGAGTATCGACCTGCCCGTTGGTCGAGTTCGGATCCAACTGTTTGTTCAACTCCCACGCCACATCAAGCAACCGCCCGAACTGCCCAATATCCTTGCACGTCAGCGCCTCGGCCACCTCGCCCGCCGATGAGCCAATCCGCCTGATCGTCGCCAGCTTCGAACGATCGCGGTTCAAATACCGTCCGACAACCTGTTGTAGTATATTCTTGGCCAACCGCGTGACGCCCGTGTAATACAAGAGGCTCACTCCCCCGTTAGCCCTCGGATCGAGCGAATCGCTCGGCACATAGTGGATACGAGCGTCGGGAATAAGTCCCGGATCAGATATGACCAGCTTAACCCCATCGACCACACCACCGATCTGGTCCTGCCAGCCGCCGCCTGTTGTAAGCACCTGCTCGAGCCTAAGCACGCTGTGGAACAATTCGCGCCTCGACATCTCCCGGCCCATCGCACGTTGAATCGCGGCAAAGATCACCGCACCCATTATGCTCGATGTCCCGAGGCCGCTGCCCTTTGGAATCGCCGCAAGGGTCGTAAGCTCTATGCCGCCGCCGAACTCTCTCAGCCTGCTTTTCAAACTCTCACCGGGCGAACTCGGCGACACCCCGGACAACACCAAAGCCGCCTCGGCTAACGCAAAACTGCCCGTCGCCACGCGGAAATTCATAAGCTCATCGAAATCGGTTATCTCGATCCTTACTCCAAGATCAATTGACGCCAAACGGATCACAGGCTCCTCGATTACTCGCAAATACGCCTGTACGGGTGGTTGGCCGTTCAGATTCACAGCCGCATTTACTACACAACCGCCATGCTCCAACGAATATGGAGGCGTGTCGGTCCACCCTCCGCCGAGGTCGAGACGCGCCGGTGTTCGAGCCCACACAATTTCGTCGCTGCGTAGAACACTTCGGGCGACCTGTTCATCCCCTGATCTGCTGGAGATAATTGCCTGCTCCAGGCCCTCAAAAGCCGACCGCTGCAATGACCGAGCCCAATGTAGCACTGGTATATCTCTCTCGACACCCAGCCCGGCGCCATCCAGCCAGAGCAGTTCCTCTGAAATCAACGCCTCCTTCAAGCCTCCCAGGGCTTCCGACAACTTTGCGTGCGACTCAGCAAAAAGCTCTTCGAGAGCCGAGCCCAATGTGTGCATGATACGCGGATAAACAAAGCATTCCGACTCTGCACCGTTATCTTGCAGGTGCCAATACGCTTCTTTTAGCACTGCTGCGACGTGCCTGTTGATATCCTCTGACTTCTCCAGGATATGCGCCAACTCCGAACTCGAGAACTCGCTCTCAGGACGAAATGCGCTTCGCAACGTCCGCCAAAACGTCCAGGTACGGATCAACTGTCGACGCCGACAGAACGCCTCGTAATCAGCGGCCGCCAAAATTTCCTCCAGGCTGTATCTATCAGCCCGGCGCCATGCCTGCACATTTCGTTTGGCCGCCTTGTCCGGCTGAAACATCCAAAGCCACTGCCCATACTCACGACCATCACCGACAGCGGGAAACAGCTTCGCATTCCAAAGCGTCCTATCCTCGCCTGCGGTGTCCTCACCCCAAACATCTTCAGCCTTCGCACGCACAGCTTTTAGCCAGGCCGAGAACTCCATCCCACAGAACACCGCCCCTTCTTCGAAAGGCGTCTTGAACGTATCGTCAACACCGTAGCATTTGACAAACCACACACCCTCGCCATCCCTGCTCGTTCCTTCAGTCACATCGAGACACGTATTGGGCGGAATGGAAAGAGGCTCGCAAACGTCAACCCCGACAACGACATTCTCACCTCCGAGAGACAGCGGCGCGCTTATCCTGCACCCTTCCACCCAGCACATGTTGCCACTGATCGCACCGTCGCCATCTATTTCGTTGTTGATATCCACGAATCGCTGCAACGAGAACGATCCCCGGTCCTCCTGCAACATTCGTGTGCCACTGTGAATAATCGCCCTGCTGCCGCCAAAGTCCAGAAAATCACAATTCTTCAGGAGCCTCACGCTAAACGGAACCGAGCGGAAGCTTTCGAAAATTTCTGTTAACTGCTCTTCGCCCCATCTCGAACCGCTTTCCAACGCGGACTCCCTGTGCCGGGTCGGATTCGCTTCAGTTCCCATGGCGCAACAGATTTCCCGGTAGAAGTCCAGGCCGTAATCCATCACACCCTGGCCCATTGAACCGCCAAGAATAAACTTGCCGTCCTCTCCTGCGCCCGCTCCGAACGCTTCCAGCATGTTCACCGCAGTCGTCGCGTCAAAGCTCATCACGCCAATATCGAGACACGTTTGATCGTAAGCATCTATCGCGCCATTGGCCCGCTGCTGCTCGATTGACGGCTTCTGCAGGTACAACCTCACTTTATCGCCTTGACCTCTGCAGAAGACTCCATGTCTGCTCGCCTGCTCCGGCGTACTATAGCACGCCAGGCCTGTCACCCCTTCGGCTGCAAAACGCACGCCCGCCGGGTCGAATCGCAGTAGAACGTCGCCCGATGTAATTACGGTCTGCCCAACTCGCCCGGGAGCTTCAGGTAGTGACAAGTATCGATCCAACTGTCTGTCGAACAATGTCACAGGCAAAACACTGTCACCCTCGCCCGGGACCGGTACGAAGATCTTCCCGCACGGACCGTACGCAGGTAACCGGCGCGAATCGCCGCCCGCATGTATGATAAGAATTCTAAGAGAAGCCAGCACTTCAAGCCACCGATTGCTATCCGCCGCGGCCCCAGCCTCTCCAAGCTCCCTGCCAAGCACCTCCATTAGACAGAATAGAGTGCTGCCGCCACTACCTACCCGCATTCCACCCGGATCGGCAACCACAACAACCTCTCGAACATCACCTAACAATCCTAACTTGCGCCGAAGCTCGAGCCGTGATTCGTAGGCCTTCGCCTGATCGGAATTGGAGGCCGTAACGATCAGATAGTCCCATCGGTTCAATCGCACCGACATCTGTTCTCCTCGACACTACCTGTTGAAATTCCATCGCTCATATTGATTAGAAACTCGAACAAAAACCGCTTTGTACTTTTTGTCATTCCCGTACCCCTACCGTTATTCCCACACTCCTACTGTCATTCCCGCGAAAACGCCGAATCCATCGGGCTTTGTTAGAATTCCTTATAACATACATCCGCCCGGTCTCTATAGCCATTCAGGGCAAACACTGATCCCTGGTCTATTGCTCTCGAAACGATTTAATAATGATATCAAGCGTCTCGCTCAGATTCGTTTTCGGTTTCCAACCGATAACTCCGCCAATCCGCTCAACACTGGGTTTCCTTCGCATCATATCTTCTATCGGCCTGCCATACGCCACCTCGTACGGAACGAATTTCTTACTGCTCGCAGACCCAACCGCCGCAATAATCTTGTCGGCAAGTGTCTCGATTGTCACCTCCTCGGTCGAGCCGATGTTGTACACTTTGCCCGTCGATTCTTCACTTTCCATCAAGCCGATGATTCCCTCAACAAGGTCCCCGACATAGCAAAAGCATCGAGTCTGTTGCCCGGTTCCATATATCTCAATCGGCTCACCCTTCAACGCCCGCTCGACAAACCGCGGCACAACCATACCGTACTGTCCCATCTGCCGGGGCCCGATCGTATTGAAGAACCTGCCTATCACAACGGGCAATCCGTACTGCCTGCAAAACGCCTGGCCCAGAAATTCGTCTATCGCCTTGCTGCACGCATAGGCCCAGCGAGAGAGGCTCGTACTACCCAGCACAAGATCGTCATCCTCGCGAAAGGGCACCGCCTCACTCTTGCCGTATATTTCGCTGCTCGATGCAATAAACACCCGCCTGCCGAACTTATTCGCCGCTTCGAGCACGATTTGCGTGCCGCCGATATTCGTTTCTATCGTATGAACAGGCTTGTCCGCTATCAGTTGAACCCCGACTGCGGCAGCCAGATGAAGGATCCAATCGCAGCGCTGAGCCTGCATATCCATCAGCTTCTGATCGCGGATATCGCCTTCAACAAACTCGAATCCATCGAATTGCTTCATACCCTCGATATTCGCCAGCCTGCCCGTGCTCAGATTATCCACAACAACGACTTCTCTGCCTTGTTCCAGAAGTCGCTGGGCTAAATGCGATCCTATGAAACCGGCTCCTCCAGTTACTAATGCTCTCATAATCTCCTATCCAATCCAAAGATCGCCGCCACCCCAGTCAAACAGCAAATATTAATACTTCGAAGGCCAAAACAGGCCCCTCCACCCGTAAAAATGAGCCAATTTCAGAGCAGACTCCGTCCCCGTCAGTTGCGCATAGTATGAGCAACCACAATCCGAGCACAAAACCAAACATAACCTCTGGAAAAACTTTCGCGGCCGGATTCTTCTGACTTGACCGACTGTTTCTGTTATCATAAGTATCGGCATACAAAGAATATAGCTTGAACAAAGCTCCCTAACAATATCGGACCTTAAATGCTCCACGGCGTAGATAAACCCCTCTTTCACGCCCATTCCACCCCTGTCAACAAATGCTTTATCAGACGTTAGCCAATCGCCCTCGCCAACGAGCAATCGCTCCCAATATTCCTTTGCGTTTTGAGTGCCGCTATAGCAAACACAGCCATCGCCTCACCCTCATCCGCTGTATGAACAATAGGTTTTATCTGTCTCCCACACTGTTACCCTGTGCAGCAGACCAGTCTCGAACCTGTCCACAAGCCTGCCCCAGGCGAACGTCGCTATATTCTCGACTGTCGGTATCACCCGCGCAAAGTCGCCAACTTCGGTATTGAGGTTCTTATGATCGACCACCTCTATCAGCTCATCATTCACAACCGCCTCGAAATCAGCTATGCAGAAATTGCTGTCGGCTTCTATCTCAACTGTTACCTCAACCACATAGTTATGCCCGTGCCCGTCGGGATTGGCGCACTTGCCGAACACCTCAAAGTTCTTCTGCTCGCTGAACTCGTCGTTCCATAGCTTGTGTGTCGCCGCGAACTCGAACCGTTCGTTGAAATGAATCTTCTTGCTATCAACTGAATTCATCGCCAATTCCCTGAAAGGACTAAGCTTCAACGCCAGCCTGTTCAACTTCGCCGCTCCGAATTCGCCTCCAAGCGAATCCCATGCCGAACGCAGCAGCCCCGCCAGCCCGATAAAACCAATATGCCGACCAGCGCAAAACTCATCCCTTATCTGACGTGCAAACACCGGAACTACACGCCGCCGGACCTTTTCGTCGATTTCTGTGACATTAACCACAAAGCCCGTACTCGGCTCTAAAGGACCGGCCAGCTCCACCCACAACTCGAAAAATAACGCCAGCCCTTCTCCCGCAGGCTTCGAGGCATACGAATTCGATCCCAGGCTGTCCTGAGCCAGAAACGGATTGATCGAAAACCGAACACTCCTGCCAAGTTTATGCATCCGCCAGCGCCTATCCCCTACCATTGCGTATGAGGCTCAGAACCTCATTACGGCTGCGTGGGTCCTTTCGGAATATTCCGCGAAGAGCACTTGTAACCATAACCGATCCGGGCTTCTTCACCCCGCGAATCGTCATACAACTATGCGAAGCCTCAAGCACGACTGCCACACCCATCGGCTTTAGATTGGTCATGATGAAATCTGAAATCTGATAAGCAAGCCTCTCCTGTGTTTGCAGGCGGCTCGCAAAACAATTTACAATTCTCGCCAGCTTGCTCACACCCAGAACCTTGTCCACAGGCAGATATGCAACATGAGCAGACCCGATAAATGGCAGTATATGGTGCTCGCAAAGGCTGTAGAAGGGTATATCACGCAAGAGCACGATCTCTTCGTATTTCTCGCTGAATACACTCCTGAGGTGCACTTTCGGGTCCTCTCTCATCCCGCTAAGCAGCTCCACGTACATCCTCGCAACACGCGCAGGCGTATCAACCAAGCCCTCCCGCTCGACATCCTCCCCGACAGCCAGCAGTATCTCTCTGACCGCCTTCTCGATTCGCTTTGTATCTACCTTACCAGCTTTCTTCGCCATTTAATCCACCCTTGCCTCTGCTTAACTATACCTTGCCATCGAGAGCTAAAAGATAGCTCGTCAGCAATCTTACTCCAAATCCGCTCGAACCAACCGCGGAATACTCATTAGCCGCCTCGAACATATCCATGCCTGCTATATCCAGATGCGCCCACTTGGTCTCCCCAACGAACTGCCTCAGGAAAGCCGCGGCTGTACACGCCCCACCCCACCTGCTTCCTATGTTCTTCAAATCTGCAATCTTGCTCTTCATCTCCTGAGCGTATTCATCGCCGCTCGGCATGTGCCATACCTTCTCGCCACTGCACTCGGCAGCCTTCTGGAGCGCCTTAACCAGCTCATCATCGTTGCCCATCAAACCCGCCATGTACTTGCCAAGCGCCACCATGCACGCGCCTGTCAGTGTTGCAACATCGACAATCGCATCGCACTTCTGCTCGACCGCGTAAGCCAGCGCATCGCACAAAACCATCCTCCCCTCAGCGTCGGTATTCTGCACCTCGACCGTCTTGCCGCTATACGTCGTGACGATATCGCCAGGCCTGTAGCTCGACCCGCCGGGCATGTTCTCAGCCGATGGAATCAGTCCGTAAACGTTCAGACCCAACCCCATTTCCGCAACCGCCCGCATCGCCGCAAGCACGGAAATCCCCCCCGTCTTGTCTAACTTCATCTGATCCATATTGGCCGAAGGCTTGATACTGATTCCACCCGAATCGAATGTTATCGCCTTACCCACCAGTGCAATCGTGGGCTTACCCTTCGATTTGCCAGCTCCGCTATACTTTAGAACGATCAACCTGGGCTCGCTCTTAGATCCGCTTCCTACTGCCAGTATGCCTCCCATGCCTTTGGCCTTGAGCTGCTTTTCATCGAAAACCGTACAACTCAAATTCTTCAACCCGCGCGCCATCTTCTTCGCCTCAGCAGCCAACGCAGGAGGATTTATCACGTTGCCTGGCCGATTCGCAAAAGTCCTTGCGTAATTCTGCGCACGCCCGACCACAGCGCCCAATTTCAATCCCTTGCCAAGCTTCTTAGCTTTCTCCGCATCACCATCTATCAGCTCAACCTTGAGACTATCCGCCCGCCCGTCCTCGCTCTCTGTTATGTATTCATCATAGCGATAGCCTCCAAAGCAAGCCCCTTCAGCCATCGCCTTACCGACGGCGGTTAAGTCAAACTGCTTGCCGAACGCTGAATGAACCGCAAGGCACAAACTCTTAGCCGACAGCCCGACCGCTTTGTTGGCCGCGTTCGCTGCTGCTTTGCGCAGCGTATCCAAGGTCGCCTTCTTCTGCTCGCCAAGACCAACGAGCAATACGCGTTTGGCGCCTATCCTGGAATCGCCGTAAATAACAGAACTGCTGCCCTCCTTGCCCTTGAAATCGCCCAGCTTAATCTGTTTTTCGATCGCACCGCCAAGCCTGACATCAAGAGTCTTATTCAGCTTGTCGAACGCCTTGGCGTCACTGAACAGCCCAATCACCAGAAGATCCGTTTTACAGGCGAGAACATCAGCCTTGCACGCTTTTAATCTAACATCAATAATCTGTCTCATCTTGCCAACCTTTTATCTCTGTATGAAAATTCGAAACAGTTCGTTACTATAACTGTCATACTTTCAATCTATCCTTCGCCCGGTGCTTCAGATAGCTCTCGATGAAATCCTCGATATCGCCACCCAGCACCGCTTCGATATTGCCAACCTGAAAATTCGTCCTGTGGTCCTTCACCATCTGGTAAGGCTGCATTACATAGCTGCGAATCTGATTGCCCCATGCAATCTCACCCTTGTCGCCGTACAACTTCGCAATCTCCGCATCGCGCTTCTGCTGCTCCAGCATATACAGTCGTGACATCAAAACTTTCATCGCCTGCGCCTTATTCTTGTGCTGGCTTCGCTCGTTCTGGCACTGCACCACAATCCCCGTCGGAGCGTGCGTGATGCGCACCGCCGAACTTGTCTTGTTCACGTGCTGCCCGCCGGCCCCGCTGGCGCGATAGAAATCTATCCGCAGGTCGTCCTCGTTAATCTCGATCTCCGCCTCGTCGAACTCCGGAATGCAATCGACGGCGGCAAAACTCGTGTGTCGCCGCTTATTCGAATCGAACGGGCTGATGCGTACGAGCCTGTGCACCCCTGTCTCGCAGGAGAGCTTGCCGAACGCGAACGGCCCAATAACTCTCAATGTAACCGAACGAAGTCCCGCCTCCTCACCAGGCAACAGATCAAGCTCCTCGAACTTGTATTTGTTCGCATCGAAATACCGACAGTACATCCGCAGCAGCATGCTCGCCCAGTCGCAGCTCTCGGTCCCCCCTGCTCCCGCATGAATGCTCATAAAGCAGCTCCGCATATCCTCAGGCCGCGACAGCAACCCACGCAGTTCCATTTTCTCGCACCGCCGGGAAAGCTTATTGAGGTCGTCCTCCAACTGTTTCAACTCTTCCTTGTCAGAATCCGTCGCCAGTTCGAACAGCTCCCGCAAATCCGCCGCCTCTCGCTGCAGTTCCTCAGTCGGCCCGACAATCGACTTCAACGCACTGAGTTGAGATACCACTTTCTGAGCCGCATCGGGATTGTCCCAGAACCCCTCCTTCGACATCTCTTGTTCGAATTTCGTCAGTTGAGATCTTTTCGCAGGCAAGTCAAAGCCAGTCCCGGATTTGATCCACCCGGGCCCCTAACTCATCTATAGCCATCTTCAATTCTGCTGTTTCCATACGTTCGCCTGATTACCCAATATTCATATTCCGGCTGTTGCAGTCTATATTCTATTCTAACAATCTGAATCACGCCTTATACCATATCTTAACGCATCACGCAAACAAACATTGAATATCGCAGGATCGTGATCGTTTCCAAAAGCATACCAGCTCCAGGAGCTTCACGTCCTGCAACTTGGCAGACACTCTTGCTTGCTATAGCGAACGTACGCTTTATACTATTAACATACGACGAAAGTCAATTTGAACCAACGTTAAAGATAAGGAGGCAAAAATGCAGGGAAGCCAAATCACCCGATGGCCCGCTTCCTTATCTCTTGCTATTGTACTGCTGCTTGTTTTGATGGGTAATGTGACCCTTAGTGAATCTCAAGCAGACTCTTCTCTTATTAGCTATCAAGTTGAAAAGAAAGTCTCCGATTTCCCCGAAAAGCAAGACCTCTCCACGCCAGAATCATCTTACGCAGCGATCAATCGAATCCTCGCAAGAGGAGGCAGTAGCTCCGATTGGGATCGCATCCATTACCTGCCTGGACAGATCGGCGCCACCCGCAAATCTTCTCCCAAAGCAGCACAAGCGTGGGAATCCGCCCTGATCAAGGAAGTCTGGGTATACAAGGACACAGTCGCCGCTGTATTCGCAGAGATAAATGAACAATCGCACGATACAGGCTTCGATCAGCGATATCTCCTTCGCACCGATGTTTCGTGGCGAAACATCGGCCATGATGGTTCCGCCCCAACCCTCGAACTCGCTCGCGCCAATTTCAAACGTAAAAGTACTCGCATGCTCGAAAACACCTCCGTAAAAATGGCTGAGAATCACCCCCCCCCTGCCAGAGGAAAAATCGAAAACCCGGATGCATATCTGGAACCATTCGTAAAATTCCTCAACGAAGAAGCCAGGGATCCCAAAAATTTCGTTCTCGAAGCACTAACAAAGCACAAAATAGTCATAATGGGCGAGATTCATCATCGACCCTTGTACTGGGCTTTGAACTGTTCGCTTGTCGAAGACCCACGCTTCATAGAAACCACAAGCACCATCTACATGGAGCTGCCCCTCAACGATGAGCCTCTTATCGACGAATTTCTCTCGTCGCCGCAACTGGATACTACGCCTGTAATTAACATGCTGCGTGACATTTTCGAGATGGGATGGCCCGACAAGGCCATGCTCGACTTCTTCAAAACCGTCTGGAAGGTCAATCACAAAACAAGACCGGAGAAACGTTTGCGTATAGTTCTCGTCGATATGCAAAGACCCTGGAAGAGGATTAACAGCAGACCCGACTGGGCCCAATATCATGTGGACCGCAACCAGTTCATGGCCGAGAACATTATCAGCGACCTGGAGGAATATTCAGGCAGCAAGCGAAACGCTCTTTTTATCGTAGGTGCAGGCCACGCCATGTTGGATCTCAAACGCGCAGACAACAAGACGCCCATGAAAAGCTCAGGCTGGCATTTACGTCAAAAGTTTAGCGAAAAAGAAGTTTACGCCATCTTCCCACACCAACCGATTATGACCAACGCAGGACAGGTCTCAGGCAGGTTGTGCCTTGGCCTGTTCGATACAGCGTTTGCCGCTCTAAACAATCGTCCAGTTGCCTTCCCACTGGCCACAGGCCCGTTCGGCCGGCAAGGGTTCGACGCAATGCCCGACCATCGAGCAGGCAACCAAAGCACGTACGCCGATGGCTACAACGCCTATCTTTACCTCGACCCATTGGAGAACGAAATCTTCTCGCCCTTGATTCAAGGCTTCTACACAGACGAACATATAAAGGAAATTGACAGACGTTATCAACTGATGCGAGGCAAAAGCTGGCACGAGATGTATGGCTATCCTGAAACAACCGTCGAGAATTTCATCGCCTGGATGAGTAATTCCTGGGGACAGCCAAGAGATTGGATTGGCAGGCTCGGCCCAACGGACGCCTGGAAGTTTGGCGATAATTGGGAGAAAGAAATCAGACTCGAAAAACTCAAATACGCATCAGAACATCCCGAAGTTATTACTGATGCAGCAAACAGATTCTTTTCCGCAATTCGCAACGCTGATTATAAAAACCTGACAATGCGCAGCATGCAAAAATATCTGCGCGATTCCAAAACGGGCTATCAGGCTTACAAATGGTACGATATCTGGACTAAATGGCTCGCCGAGAATCTACAGGCCAATCCGATCGTATCCGTCGAATTGGGAAAGGTCTCCCAAACCAAGAACTCCGACGGCACTGAATTACCAACAATCCCATATAAGCTCACGTTGAAAGACGGCCGGATATTGGAGGGCCCCTTGCAATTCGATTACGAGCCAACCGAGCAAATCTGGTTCGGAAAGCAAGGCCTCGACTGGCACCTAAAACAATAAAACAACAGATGTTTAACGATCTCGGTGCAATACATACAATTATATAAATATGGGAAAGGAAATTTCGATTATGTTAAAACGCACTGTTAAATGGCTGGCTATCATTATGAATGTATGCCTCTTGGGAATGACGGTTATCGTTCTGATGGCCCTTATAGGTGATTACGATATGGAGTGGGTGCAGGCTCCTCTGATACTTGTAATGATTTGCACGCCGCCACTGAACATCCTTGCCCTTCTTCCAAAAGATATTAGCACCGTCAGCCATCAGCGTTGCATCGAAAGAGCCCTTAGCACACTGGCCAAACATCAAAACGTTGAAGTGCCCTCAGGCTTGTCTGAAGAAGTCGAGCTTCTGGCAAAAAATCCAAAGAGCAAACGAGCAGCCATCAAACTCCACCGAAAACAGGCCTTTCTATCCCGCGCCGAGGCCAAAGCTGACATAGAAGCTTTCGTTCAGCCCAGCCAATTGACGGACAATCCGACTCAGACCAGTAAAGATATAGAGTCCTGCAAGGGAACAACGTAATCAACAATTGGAGTCCGTAACAAAACATGCTCGTATGCCCAAGCTGCAAATCGCCACTGAAAAAAGCAAGCACCAAAGCAGGCCTTTTCTGGATATGCCCACTTTGTAACGGCCGAGCGGTTGCAATTGAAGTATTACGCAAAGTAGTCCCACGCCCCAGCGTGAATCAATTGTGGCTAAGAGCACGATCTGGTGAATATCCCCGCAAAAGGCATTGCCCCGCATGCACGCGACTGATGACCGAAGTACCCCTCATAACCGATGGCTCGGACAAGTACATCGACGTCTGCAAAGGCTGTCACTTCATCTGGTTCGATCCGGGCGAGTTCAAGACTCTACCAAAGATAAAGAGCGAGCAGCCAAAGGAAAAGGTCATGTCGATGGCCGAACGAGAGTTGCTGGCCCGCGCC
>CAZYMD010000010.1:0-42997 GCA_964649005.1 uncultured Pirellulales bacterium | reverse complement strand
TTCTCAAGGTAGTGGTAAAAGGGCCAGGTGGAGCAAAACGACACATATACCTCTGTCAAACAATGACTGACAAGGAAAAGTTCCTGGATTTTCTTGAACGATACCAGATGGAGAAAAGAAGAAAAAAGCCGGCAAAAGCACCATTGCAAGACAACGCTGATTTATCCCATGAGTGTTGATGAAAAATTTGGGACTAACGCTGACAAGGCCGAGGTGATTTTCTATATCATTGCCAAGTGGTGTTGGGGGACGGTTCAAGGGGATTGTTGTAGAAAAGCTGTGATTGTTCGTATCCAGAGGATTGGGTTTATGCCTTATAGAGAAGAAAGGAGCAAAAGATGGCACGAAGAATAGATATGAAATCTGCGCTGATTGGCCTGTTGGCTGGAGTTATCCTTCTGCTGGTGTTTGGGGCTGGTTTCAGCGGGAAGGAAGTTGAAACTTATAGTTTCCATATGCTGGAGCGTGGCGGCGCGATTGTTTTTGCCAGGATGAACACCACGACCGGCCAGATCGAAACCTGGAAACATACCGAGACGCAAATTCCTTTGTACCGGGATGGAACCCGCCTCGAAGAGCCGAAGTACTAACACGGGTGCGGCCGAGTTTATCATTAACCGTTCGCCTATTCATATTCCATAGTAATACTATAGAATATGTAGAAGAAAAACACCGCAATAACGACAGGGTATAATGGGATTGTTTGCGAGCATACGTTTTCTATTTTTTTTATTGCCGGACATGTTTGACCATACGCGTTCGTATCATTCGCAGCAAGGTATGTTATGAAAAGTGCTGCTGAATCGGGTGCCCATAAGTCATGGTTGAAAAGTATGTTAAGTTGTATTGATGTGCCGTTAAAAATTTCCACCTCTCTCTCAAAGGGCAATATTGCCGAGGGGTGTGGGTATTGAGCAGAGCTAATGTAGGATTTGCCTCATCGGCTTCCACGGTGTTTCTGCCGTATAGGTAAATAGATGTATTTTTAACAGGCCTCTGCCATTCCGCATATCTCCTCTCTCTCTGGGTGCAGGGGTCTGTTTTTTTCATTTCTCACACTCTTCACAACGGGTGAGCGTTCCGCTCAAACTGCACGGATTTCGATTTATCCTAATCAGCGAGCTGTTCCGCAGCCACGAATTTGCGGAGTTGCTCTGCCAGATCGTCATAGCCCTTTTGAATAGCAACCTCAAGCGGCGTTCGACCATGGTTATCCTTGATATCCACCTTGGCACCTTTGCCGATGAGCAGTTCGACAATATCGCTGTGTCCGGCACAGCAGGCAAAGAAAACGGCCGTCCAACCCTCAGAGCCCGCGGCGTGAATGTCAGCTCCGGAGTCGATTAGTATCATAAGCATATCCTTGTAACCGTTGAAGGCTGCAAGGTGTATCGGAGCATTTCCACGGCCCGGACTGTCAATGTCGGCTCCCCTGGTGATTAGCAACTTGGCCGTATCGGGGTGATTCATTCTCACAGCATAGTGCAATGGCGTCCAGCCAATGTCCGTTTCGGTGTTGGTGCCGGCTCCCTCGGCGATGAGCAGATTGGCTATTGCAGTTTGGCCTGCTGCTGCGGCGACGGCCAGGGCAGTTCTTCCGTTGTTCTCGTCTATCGCCTCAAGCAGTTTGGGGTATTTGCGTGTGATCGTCCGGACTTTTTCGATGTTGCCGCCGATTATTGCGTTGGTCAGTCGCTGTTGGGATTGTCCGGCGTTAATAATGCTCAAGATGCCAAATAGCAGAGCAGCGGCGGACGAGGCGAGAATTACGTATGAGTTCCTCTTTCGTACATCCATGAACTAAGCCTGGGCCGGGGGAAAATCGTCGGTGTGGTCGGGCCGGTCAGTAGCTTGCTGATCCGGACTTTGGTTGTCCCTGTTAATGCCGAAGGGCATTCTGCGATATTTCCCCAGCATAAGGCCCAGCAATAGCGTGAGCGCTACTGGACCAAAGACTATCAGGCGTTTATCGCTTGGGACAAACATACCTAACAAGCCCACGATGATAAAAGCTATTATCCCTGTCCTTGCAAACTCGAGTTTAACCTTTTTGGCCACAGTTCTACCCCTCCGGTTCGAGTCTCTGGCTATTGTTATTTTTTCGATTATAACACAAAACCGGTTAGTAATACCAAACAGTTTATTCTCCGTTCCGTCTGGGTGGCTCAGTTTTTTTCCATTGTTCCGGTTTTTTTCTAAGTAGTTGTTAGTATTTACAGAAAAAAGGCGACTTTTCGCCGTCATGGTAACACGAAAATTTGTGGAATTTGATGATTTTGCAACAGATTGAACGGAGTAGGAAGATATCTTGTTATGGCCTGGAGCCATCGATCAAGAACAAGGGTGTGTATCTAAGGTATTGCTGGGCATGTAGTTAAGGCTCGCATGGCCTCTGTAGATCGGATTGGCGTCATTTTGTTGTGAACGTACTACTATAATACATAGGGTTTGGCTTAGTCATAAGTAGGATTTCCCTAACGCACACTTCAATGACTATTAGGTATAATAAGGTAGAACAAATCATCAGACCTCTGCTATGCCGCATACCTTCTCTCCTCCTCCTCTCTGGGGCAGAGGTCTTTATACTCTTTTTTTCCGAAACAGCCTTCATGCCCTGTAAAGATTGATTTCAAGCAAAACCTGGCCATGCCGAGTATTGTACCAGCGAGCTCAATGGGCTATTCTATGCTCTACTGAATGGACATTCATTAAGGCTTGTCTATAGGAGGCGCTGGGGTAAATGAAGAACATTTGCACTATTCTGCTTGTTTGTTGGGTATTACTATCGTTTCTATCGTGTGGGTCGCAGGCCGCTGGGACTGAAGTCATACCCCTGCCTAAGGCGCACGCGCACAACGACTACCGGCACGCCCGACCTTTGCTTGATGCGCTTTCCCACGGCTTTTGCGGTGTCGAGGCCGACATTTTCCTGGTTGATGGCGATCTGCTCGTCGCCCACGACCGACGTGAGCTAAAGCCCGACAGGACGCTTCGGTCGCTTTATCTGGACCCGCTGAGAAAGTGTATTGCCGCCAATGAAGGACGCGTCTATCGCAAGGGGCCGATGGTTACGCTGCTGATTGATTTCAAGACCGCCGCGGCGCCGACATACGAGGCGCTATATAAGATGCTGGCCGAATATTCGGATATCGTCACATCCTTCGGCCCCGATGGCCGCAAGGACAAGGCCCTCATCGTCATCGTTTCGGGCAACCGTCCTCGCGATCTCATGGCCTCTCAGAAAATCCGCTACGCCTTCTATGACGGTAGGCTCGCCGATTTGGAGTCTAACGCCCCCGCTGATTTGATCCCGCTGATAAGCGACCGATGGGCCAGCCATTTCAGATGGCGCGGCGAGGGGCCTATGCCCGCCGAAGAAAGCCGAAAGCTTCGAGATATCGTCGAAAAGGCACACGCTAAAGGCAGGCGCGTCCGCTTCTGGTCCACGCCCGATGCACCTTCAGCTGCCAGGCAAGCCCTGTGGACCGAACTGTTCGATGCCGGAGTAGACCTACTCAACACAGACGACCTCCCCGGCCTGCAAAAATTCCTGCTCGACAAGCGGTCGAAATAATTCCCGGCGATTCTCCGCTTGGGAGTGTTCGCAAGGGCAATTAGTTAGCGGATTCGGTACTGGTTTCCGCCTTTCGTGGTGGGTCTGCCTCCCTGACGACCCGAAGTCCGATGATCCCGGCCCGGGCATTGGGTGGGACGAAGCCTCGCTCCGCCGAGCGGCAGTCCCAACTACTGTTGCTGTATGAGCCACTGCGAATCACCCGTTTTTCTCCCGTCGCAGGCCCGTTCGGATCAGTCACTTCGTTGGTTGGGTACTGCCCATGCCAGTCGCTGCACCATTCCCAGACGTTGCCACCCATGTCGAACAGGCCCCATGCATTGGGCAGTCGCGCGGCCACTTCGTGCATGCTGCGCTCGCCGTTCTTGCTGCTCCACGCATAGCGCTCATCGTATTTATTGCCCCAGTAGAACCACGTACTCGTTTTAGCCCGACACGCGTATTCCCATTCGGCTTCAGTTGGCAAGCGATACTTACGGCCTTCCTTCTCGCTAAGCTTGTGGCAGAAGGCAACTGCCTCGACCCATGTCATTAAGACCGCAGGCAGCTTCTCGCCCTTGGCGATATTCCTGTTGGAGGCCCACGGGCCTGGGCCCATGAGTTTTTCCCACTGCTGCTGTGTCACCTCCGTCGAAGCAAGATAGAATCCTTTGGTCAGCACGACCTTGTGCTTTGGCGATTCATCTTCCTCGCGTCCCTTCTCTTGCTCCCCGCTTCCCATCACAAACTTACCCGGCTCAATCCACACCAGCTTCATGCCAAGCGTGTTAGTTATAGTCTTTCTCACCGCATTTTCCGGCCGGTCTGCTCCATAGGCAATCGCGAATAGTGCAAACACCGAAGCAATCCCAACCAGATATTTTGCCTTCTTCATATCAGTAGCCCTCGCATAATTTGATCGTGTGTTCAATCAGGTCGATCCCGCCGGGTTGGCCATGTCCCGGCACCACAATTTCTGCATAAGGATAACTTTCTATAACCTTCTTCAAGGTCTTTGGGTAGGCGACCAGGTCGGATTCTTTCGTGTTGCCCAGGTTTCGGGCGTTTAGAGCCTTGACCAGGCAACCGGCAAAAAGCACCTTTCTTTTTGGGATCCAGACCACGATGTTGTCGATAGTATGGCCGTCGCCCGGGAACGCCGGCTCGATGCGAATACCTTCGCAGGCGAGGGACATTCGTTCGGTGAACCAGTTTTTGGGCGTAGGCTTGTTCTCTTTCTCCAGTATTTCAACGGTTTTTTGCAGTGCGAATGAATCGGCGCCTCTGCGGTGCGCCTCGGCCAGTCCGCCAGCACAGTCGATGTGCGAATGCGTGGGGACGACTTTTCGTATGACCGCCTTATGCTCGCGAGCAACCCAGTCGAAAAGTACGCCCGTCTGCTTGTCCGTCCAGGGCAGGTCGATCATTATGGCGTATCGAGAGTCGATTACGATCAGCCCGTTGGCGGGAACGTGCTTTAGGCCCATGATGTCGTAATAAGTTGTGTGGAGCCAGACGCCCTCAGCAAGCTTTGTCACAGTAACATCGTCAGCGAGACGAATCGGGGCATTGACCGGTCCGGCGAGTGTGGTTGAGACGCTTACATATATTGAGCAAACCAGTAACAAAACCACAAGAATTCTGACGCATCGGGCACGACCGACTGTTTGCATGAATCCACCTTTCACTTTTGACTGCAAAAAGAACATTACAAAAACGACATATTTGACTAACTAAAAAGACCTCAGTAGTTGTTTTCCGTTAGTCTTTATAAACGACGCTCCTGCACGAATGAGCATTTTTCTTAAATCACTTATGTATGATTCATGTTCTTTTAATAATACCGCAACTGCATCTTTGCTTCATCAAATATTCTATTGGTTCGGTATTTTGCGCCTATGTTTGTTATCCCGAGTAAGCGCAGCGTAGAGCCACGAAGTGAAACCTCGCCTGGCGGTTATGACATACCTTCGTTCATGCGACGTGGCAGTGGGTGCTCGCAGCCGGAATCTTATGCTACGTGCTGACTTTGGCTTTGTTTAGGGTGGCGGTCTCTTGCCTTTTGCTGATTCGGGTATTGCCCTATTGCATTTTCCCGCACAATAGGGTACCATGTCTATAAACAGACTTCCGCACTTTTGCCAAGAAGATAACCTGGTCGGATATAGAGTGCTGGTTGTGGGTTTTGTGGCAATTCATGTGGTTTATACATACTGTAGAATGCTCACAGTAGGAAACTGTGATAAGCTATCCTGGAGCAAGGATTTACATCATGGTAGTATCGCCAAGAATCAAGGGCTTGGCATGTGCGGTCATGCATTGGCGGCAGAAGGCCTGCAAACCCCACCCTTCCCCTGTCGGTCAATCACCTTCGCTCATTGTTTCCTGCAACTATGTTAAAATCGTGGTTTGTATCCTGTTTTTAGTGTCTGGCTGTGCAAGAAGCTCCGAACCCAATGGCAGCACCAGCAGTCCTGACAGCAATTCTGTTGCAAGCAGCGATGAGGTTCCTGCAGACAGTAATGGCCCTACAGTTCTGCTGGGCTATAGTAAAGGAGAATTCGAAAATAATCCCATTTCCTCGTTTATGTATTTTGTCCCTCTGATATCTCCGACGCCTGTCGCCAGGAATACCAGCGCCGATAACGAGCAGCGGGTCGGTATTATCTCGTATAAAAGAAAGATTACTCCAAAATCCTTTTCTGTGGCCTGTGAATTCGAGATACTGGGTAAGGGCTTTCACTCGAACGTGTTTGATCCTGCGGGGATGATCGCGGAGCATATTGGCGAGTTGAAAAAGGGCGAGACGATGAAACAGACGCTTGATTATATCAAGTTCGAGGGCGAAGGCTTCGGCCTGATTAAGGCAAAAGGAAAGATGAGCGGCTTTACGCCCATCGTTACCCAGGTGAACTTGAAATTCAACGCGAGAGGCCGGGAAAGCCCTGTATGCGTCGGCCTCTATGATGTTAAACCTGAGGATGGGCAATACAAGTACGAAAAAAGGTCTAATCTGATCGTTGCTCGTGTGAACGAGATTACATTCAAAATGACCGACAAGACTCCTCGCATGGGGATGGTAATAGCATCGATCGGTAAGACTGAAGATTCTCGCGGTTTCTTCAACTCCCTCAAAGCTGCGATAGCCAATCTGTTCATCAGCCCAACGAAAGTGGATAAGCTGGGCAATGATACGATGCTTAACTTCGGCCGTGCGCTGTTCAGACGCGACCCCACGTTCACTTTTCCGAAAGCCAAAAACATACAAGAAGACAAGCGGATAAAAACCAGCGAAACCTGTAATAAACTGTAGTTGTCGTCTGAGACGGCAAAGGTGCTATTATGAGAGTATTGTTGATTAACCCAGAAGTGCCCGCCACGTTCTGGAGTTTCAAGAACGCCCTGAAATTCGTTTCCAAGAAGGCCATTCTTCCGCCTTTGGGATTGCTAACCGTCGCGGCGATGCTGCCCGATAGCTGGGAGAAGAAGCTCGTCGATATGACGACAACGAAATTGCGGGATGGCGACATTCGCCGGGCGGACTATGTGTTCCTCACAGCTATGGCTATCCAGCGAGAGTCGGCCCGTCTGGTAATAGACCGCTGCAAGAAGCTTGGCGTTAAAGTCGTTGCGGGCGGCCCCTTGTTCACGGCTATGCCGGAATTCTTTCTGGATGTGGATCATCTTGTCCTCAATGAAGCCGAGGTTACTCTGCCCTTGTTTTTGAAGGATCTTGAGAGCGGCTGTGCCGGGCCATATTACCGTTCGCGCGAGTACGCCGACATGAGCGAGACGCCGATTCCGCTCTGGAAGCTCGCCTCGCTTAAGAAATACGTGCTGATGCCCATTCAATACTCGCGAGGATGCCCGTTCCAATGCGAGTTCTGCGATGTAACAATGTTGTTCGGGCACAAGATGCGGACGAAAACAAAGGAGCAGATGCTGGCGGAGCTGGAGAGCCTGTATTCGATGGGCTGGCGGGGCCAGGTCTTCATCGTTGACGACAATTTCATTGCGAACAAGCAGAAACTAAAGCAAGAGATTTTGCCCGCGATCATCGGCTGGATGGAGGAGCGGAAATATCCGTTTTCCTTTAACACGCAGGCGTCCATAAACCTTGTCGACGATGAGGATCTCATGCGTCTGATGGTTGAGGCCGGTTTTAATTGCGTGTTCGTGGGGATTGAGACGCCGAGCCCGGAAGGTCTGGCCGAGTGTAACAAGGTCCAGAACGAAGGCCGTGATCTGGTCGCCTGCGTCAAAAAGATTCAGCGATTCGGCATGCAGGTCCAGGCGGGATTCATCCTCGGCTTTGACAGCGACACGCAGGGCATCTTCGAGAACCTGATTAATTTCATTCAGCAAAGTGGAATCGTCACCGCCATGGTCGGTTTGTTGAACGCTCCGCGCGGGACAAAGCTCTATCGTCGTCTGATTAGCGAGCACAGGCTGCTGACGCACGCCACCGGCGATAACACGGATATGTCAATCAACTTCATCCCGAAGATGAACCTCCCTGACCTTCTCAAGGGTTATCAAAAGGTCGTCAAGACAATCTATTCGAACAAGTACTACTACGAGCGCATCCTGACATTCCTGAAAAATTACAAGCCTCTGAGCAAAACCAGAGTCAGATTCACCTGCAATGACATCAAGGCGTTTCTAAAGTCGGTATGGCTGCTGGGAATAATAGGCAGAGGCAGGCTTTACTATTGGAGGCTTATCTTCTGGTCGCTGCGAAGCCGTCGCCACTTCCAACTGGCCGTCACGCTGGCGATCTACGGGTTTCATTACCGCAGGATATTCGGCAGCTATGGCAAAGCGGTCTCATGACTTTTCCCATGATCATTGGCCTTGTCTTGTAAGAAGTTTGCGAGACATATGAGCTGTGTGCTGAACAGTATATAAACATGGCAACAACCGCTCGACTTCGCGTCATGAAGCCGACGCAACAATCGCCGAAGCCTTGCAAATACCGTCCAGGGACTTCGACTTATTCATATCCGCCATACTCGAAATGAGGTCGATTCCGGCGGAATGCTCAATAAAACACCCGACGGGAACAAATGCCTAACAACAATATCATATACAGGCATATCAAAGTCGCTAATAACCCATGATAGCAGTCGAGAAATCATCTTGACATTCCTTTTGCGGTTCTGTAGCATCGATAATGTTGGATTTGCGGCTCGTGTGGGGAATGGAATCCTATATGGTGAATATGTGCAGGGGGTATTCTGCGCACGTGGTTTTGAGAAATCGGAGGAGAATACATGAAACGCGGCAGGTCATTTTTCGTTACGGCTCTTTTTGCAGTGTTGTTTATTACGTCCTGCAGCAGGGCGGAATATACATACGATATAATCGACCTGGGAAAGTATTGCGTTGCGCAATCAATTAATGACAACGGGCAGGTTGTTGGTAGCATGCTAACCTATAGTAACCATGTCGTTTTGTTTGATACTACTGGTAAGGGCAACCATATTATTCTTGATTCCGATTCTATGGAAGCGAGTATAGCAGAGTGTATCAATAATAAAGGACAAATAGTCGGCTATGAGATGGTCGGGATGGTTCTGGTGGTGACTGTTTTCGATTCAACCGGAAACGGTGACAATTTGCATATCGAGGGTACATGGGCCGGCGGCGAAGCTTATGAAATTAACAATTTAGGACATATAGTGGGATATGTAAATAATAACGAGGGAAGATTCGCCGCATTGTTCAATGCGATGGATCCGCTCGAATCAGTTTTGCTTGGCGCTTTAACAATTCCAGGGAGTGTTGCTTTAAGCATTAATGATAAAGATCGGGTTGTAGGTCTTTCTGCTATCACGGAACATCGTGGCCATGCAGCTTGGTTCGATTCCTCAGGTGGAGGGGATAACTAATACCTTGACATTCTCGGGCCCCAAAGCAGCAGGGCGACTTGTATTAACAATCATGGCCAAATTGTAGGTTTTGATTCGTCACGTGCAACTATGTTTGACCCAACAAAGGGCGGTGACAATATCGAACTTGACGCTCTCCCCTGTCATATGTGGAGCCAAGAAGAGAGTTTTGCTCAGGCGATCAACAACAATGGCGATATTGTCGGTTCATCCCGTATAATCTAAACCACGACACACGCAACATTATTTACAGTTGATGGTCCTGTTGACTTGAATAACCTGATAAGCCCATCTTCGGAATGGATGTTAACCGTAGCGAAAGACATTAGCAATTCTGGTTGGATCATAGCTGAAGCGTTAGATAGCAATAACAAGAGGCATGCAGTTCTGCTAAAGCCCGTCCCCGAGCCAATGACGTTGCTACTGCTTGGATATGGTGCATTGTGTATGCGAAGAAGAAAGGCCAGAGAGCGGCAAAAGCAGCGATTTTTCATGACAATCATGCAAAATGCGCATAGGGGCAAACTAACCTGCAAGGTATGAAAAAAGAGCTCTATTAACTTGTAAAAGAACGGCGGTACTTGCGGCGGCTACGCGGGCGCTCCCGCCTGCAACGCCGCCTGGGCGGAGGCTGTTTGGTCCTGGTCGGATTCGGGCGGATTGGGATTATCTGGAGGTTGTTGAGCTTTCGGCGGCGGGGTGTTCACTTGTTGGTTTTTCCGATATTCATGATATATTCTTAATTCATCCTTTGCATTGAGCTGTTGTTTGAACCTGGCTTTGCGCCTTTCGAATTCCTCCTGAGGTATTGGTTTCCATCGCCTCTCTTTGATCCTGGCTTTGATCTGCTCGAAGCGTTTTCGAGTTTCCTCGTCCGGTTTCGGCGTCGACGCCGCCCCCTGCCAAGGGGCAGGCGGCGTCATCGCCGGAGTACTATTGTTAGTCTCTGTATTAGTACTTGTATTAGTAGGGGGACAATTCTGTCCCTGTTGTTGGACCTTTTCTGGCCCGGTTGTGGGACATGATTCGACCCTTGTATTGGACAAATGTGGCCCGGTCGAACGGGGACATATTTGTCCCCCCTGGAGATGTCTGGGGGCGTTTGTTCGTATCGCCATTTTCCTGACATCGGGATGTGATTTCGCCAGGAAGGTTCGAAGCCTGCTGTGGGGCGATCTGATATATACGAACTTTCTGATCTGGGCGAGCCTGCGTTTTATCGTACGCGGTACAACGTTGAATATCTTTCCGAGCGTTTTGTTGCTCTGCCAGCAGCCTTTTGCGCCGAAGCTGTAGATGTGGGCCAGCAATAACTTCTCGCCCTCGTTAAGTTCGGTGATTTCCATGATATGCTGCGGGATGTGCAGGTATTTCTTTCTGGACTTTTTCATTTTCTCTCCACGGTTGATATTTTTGCAGATATGTTTTATTCCGCTGAGGCTTTATTGTTAGTTTCTATGAAGGCTTCAGAGATGAGTGCCAGAGCGGCGCTTTTTCGAGCGGCTCTGGTTTTTGCCTTTGAATCGGTCCCAGCGAGCGATATCGCACGCTCGATTGTCTGCTGCTGCTCCGGCGATACGAACAAAACCATTGCGGCAGGCATGGCACCCGGTGGGGCGGGGGATTCAGGCAGCTTCATGTCAGCCAGTCGCTCGATCTGTTTCGCGCTTTGGGGCAGCAGTTTTGCCATCTCGCAGGTTTCGAGTTTCTCGTTGAGCCTTTTGAGGAGAGTGTGCTTTTTCGCAAGGACGTCCGAGCCGCAAAGGCGGTTAAGCGTTGTAAGCAGGATGTCGGCCTGCTCGTCGTCAACATCCCAGACGATCACCTCGGCGGCTGCATATCCGAGTTTGGCAAGGGCCTTCGCGCGTTGATGGCCGTTGAGAATCTGGTAGCATCGACTTCGCTGTGGATCGGCGTCATTGCATGAATCAAAGAAAGTCTTACTATTGATTTTATTTGGGCATGTGTCACAGCTTGTCTGGGGGCAAGGTCTGACGATCAACGGCTCGTAAAGGTCTGTGCACTCGATATTGCGAACGAGTTTCGCGATCTTTGCCTTGCTCATGCAGTTCGGGCTGTCAGGATGCGGCACGAGCCTGCCCAGTGGAACGGTTTGGATTGTGTTGCGAGTTTTGGTCGTGACCAGCGCATGGTTTACATCGTCAGCGGTGTGGCATGATTGATGGTTTTTAAGAACTTTCATCTTTGGCTCCATTGTTGATAGTGGTATAATTGGTGCATATCGAGAAGTATTTGAGGGAGTATTTACTGGTGGAACGTATATTGTTTCTAATACTCAGTGTTGGGCCGTATGTTCTTGTAAGCATGTGCTTTTTGGCGACGATTTTATGGTCCATTCGAGCACTTTCTCGTCGTTGTGAATTGCCGTTTATTAAGAATCCAGCTTTTTGGACCTTTATATGCAACTCCACGAGCATTTTAGCTTTTGCAGGATTTATGCTGGGTGTATATAGTGTAGTCAGGTTACACATCCACCAGTACGGCAAGGAAGATCTGGGCGGAAGGGTGATGCTGCCTATTTTCATGTGGTTTTCCCCTCTGCTGTTATTTTCTCTGGTAAATTGGGTAATAGGTTTGGCGTCTGTAATTGTTCTGGTCTGTCAGCGTGGTCCTTTGAGAAAGAGTAGAATGGCGATAGCGAGCTACCTCCTGGAAATAGTGGCGACTGGATTGACTTTCTTTTGGCTCTATCGATTCTTGACGGCATAATGTGAGTATGAGATTCTATGGGATTCAAAATACTTTCCATAGTGATGCTGGTTGCGTTATGTGTTTTTGTCATAGGCGCGCCTGTGGCGATTGTGCAGCGGATTCGTCGTTGGCGCTGGCGACGGGCACACCCCGATGCTCCTGGACTACCTGCCGACCAGGTTGCGTTGAAGCGGGCGTTTCTTGGAAGCCTTGGCAGCGTTCTTTCCTTTTCTGTGTTCGTCGGATCGATGAGCTTGTATACTCTGGCGTATATGGAGGCGAACGATACCGACGTTGTTGAGGGATACCGGCTGGGTCTGCCAGCGATGGTTGCGTCACCCGCCCTTTTATTGTGCGCTTCATTCTGGGATACGGGTCGAAGTGGCATCTTCAATCTTTTGCGGCAGCGGACCGCGTTGAAAAAAAGTCCTAAAGCTATCATCAGTTATGTCCTTGAAATGATTGTGCCGCTCTATTTTCTGCAAATCCTTGTTCGAATGATGATCGAATACTGGTGACATAATGAGACTCTGAGAATCGATGGGACTGAAGATATTGTCTATAGTGGTGACGGTTGCCAAGATCGTTTTTGTTATATGCGGGTCTGTGGCGATAGTGCAGCGGATACAGCGCTGGCGCTGGCGCTGGCGCCGAGCACATCCCAATGCTCCGACGATGCCTGCCGATCAGCGTGCTTTGCACAAGGCCCTGCTTTGCAGTCTGGCGAGTATGATGCTGTGCATAATCACTATCGGATACGCGAAGTTGTTTACTCTGACATACATGGAGGCCAATGAGAGCGATTATATTCCTGGTGGCGTAAGGTTCGCAGCGGGCATACCGGCGTTGGTTTTGCTCTTGTTTGCTTTCGGCTGCTGGATTGACGGCCTGGAGGGGATCACCGATCTGCTGCACCAGCGAACGACATTGAGAAAGAGCCCCAGAGCCGTTATCTGCTACGTTCTGGAAGGACTTGTGGTGCTGTTCTTTCTGCTGATCGTTGTTAGAATAATCATAGCTTAGATGACATACCAGTACTAACGGGGCCGATTTTCTCCCTGTATTGTGCCGCGTTGTGATAACAGGACGTTGTTGTTGGCGAATGCTTGTATACATGTCACTGAATCTCCTTTGTGGTTCTCAGTGGGACTTTGTTGTTGAACCAGATGTAGTACAGGGGGCATGTGGTTAGTTTGGTCAGGATAAAGTTGGTGCGGCCAAGCGAGGGTGGGGCTTTTCGCCAGCGGGGGTAGCTTTCGATGAAGATCAGGATTTCGCGTTCTATGAATGCTGCTTCGGGCAGGCGGAGCTTGCACAGTCTGTCATGGACAGTTTGCGGTTCGAGCAACTCGTTTTGTTCGATGCCGATGGAGCTGAAGGCCTCGATCAGACGGGCGTGGCGCTTTGATTGCGGGCCTTCGTATCGCGTCATTCCCGCCTTCTCCAGGAATGGATTGACGAAGCCCATAACGGCGATTGCTTCGACGATGGGGACATCCATTAGAGGCATTGTTTCGCGGACCAGTCGTGTGGCCAGCCCAAGCGAGCGGAAGCGCGGCTTGATGATGAGTCGGCTGATGCAGCGGATGTTCGCGTTTACAAGCTGCAACTGCGTGGAGCGATCCAGGCCTTTGAACATATTCAGCGTGGCGTAGTTTCGCAGCTTTAGTGCTGGCAGCGGCGCTGAGTACAGGACGACGCCGAGCGGGCTGTTTCGCCTCAATCCTGGCAGTGGCGTTTTTGGCTTTAGGGTATAGATAGCCGTGACGGGTCCGGGAGGGCCGCCGCGATAGTGATAATGGGCCAGGGCCTTATAGTCGTCGGTTGTGCCTGGTGCTATGTGCAGCTTTTTCGCGATACTAAAGTTTTGCATTGTGATGTTCCTTATATGGCATCCACGGATGCTACTGTTGTCGAACGACGACATTGCCACGCCATGAACCAGACGATTTTGGGCTCGCAATGACAGAGGATCATTGCGATATCATTTCTTATCGAATGCAGGGTCGGGCTTTCGGCTTGGATTTTTGTAGATCACCTGGGTGTCGCCTCCCAGCTCCTTAGCGACGATCACATCTGGCGCCAGGTCGAGACCGAAATCGTTCTGGCAGGCGGCGAGGACGAAAATCGTATTTGTTTTCGTTGCGAACTTGCGTATTTTGTGTGCGATTACGGCGGCGGTGAGGCGGTCCAGGCCGGAGCAGAACTCGTCGGCGAAGACGAACGGCTTGCCAAGGCTTAGCGCCATAGCCAATCGAAAGCGATACTGCTCGCCCTCGCTGAGGTTTGCCGGCTGGTTCAGAAGGCAAAACACATCGTTTAGTCCGGCGGTGCTTAGCAGGTTAATGCACGTAATCAAATCGGCGTCTATACAGTCGATCAACGTGCGGTCGTTCGGCAGGGTGATGCGGTCGAGGCTGATTCTGTTCTCGATGGGGACGGCTTTTTTCAACTCGTTGAACAGGACGCTCTTTCCCGAGCCGGACGGGCCTGTAATGAGCACGATGTCGCCGGGGCCGATGTTCAGTTTGCAGGCGTGGGTGGTCGTTCGTGTGATTAGCCTGTCTATGGTCAGCCCGAACATGCGGCACAAGGCTGTTACTTTTGCTGTGACGGAGCCATTCCATACGAAACTTTTTGAGACTGTGATAGTTTGCATTGTGTATTCCTCCCTGACGATAGCATTATGTATTAAGCTGGTGCAGGTGTGCCTTTACGGATTTCAGAGGTTCTCGACTCATCTTTGGTATGGTGTCTCGGTCCTGTTGCCACTCGGTCTGGTCTATCGGATCGCCTGCTCGTGGTCATTTCTGTGACGAGCTTGATTTTCCTGATCGTTTCGCGGATGCGGTAGACACTACAATTTCTTTCGGCGGCAATGGCTCTTAGCGACAGACCGCGAACGAAGTGGTCTCTGGCGATCTGAAGCTCGACAGCAGTGAAGTCGCGATTGTTGTGGATGCAGTTGCGATATCCTGTCGCCAGAAGTCTCTTGCTGAGGGTGCGTATTCTGCGTCCGATTGTTGAGGCGCTTACGTCGAGCAGGGCGGCGATGCGTCGGGCGCTGGCGCCGTTGTCGAAGTACATTCTCATTATCAGTCTGTCTCTCCCGGCCAGCAGGTCGATCCGGCTTCGCAACAGGTCAATCGCATCGCGTCTGGCGATATGGTTCTCATTGCTATATACCGCGTGTATTGGGATTCTCGCATTCATCGGCGTTTCGCTCTCCGGTAGTTCCGCCTGTCCTGGCTTGTTGATGAGGGCGGGCTACGCTATGCTTGGCCGCCCATACATTGATATATGTTATGTGAATATCAAACATTGCTCTAAGTTTAATCAACTCTTTCGGCCCGTCAATATTTTTGTTAGATATTTAGTTAATTTTATGTGAATCTCGCCGGAGTCCGCGATGTAATCCTCTTTGGCGACATGTGTTATGGATATGTTGAGAAGGGCGAAAAAGAATGTAATATTTCTCTAAACGGGGCCATTCAATATTTCACGGGCTGTTGTCTATGTGGTTGCCGGTAGCGGTAGAGGATGAATGCATCGTCCACAGGCTCGTTCGTGAAAGATATCCGGTTCGGAATTTCCATCTTGACGTGAAAGTATTGACGGAGATACTAATGGTAGAGCGGACAGCAGTGTCTTATCGCTTTATCTGTGGCGATGAGATAATGTTGTGGTAATCAGATATGCAGGGGGAAACAGAAAATGAAGCGATTTGCGATTCCGTTGGTTGGGAATGTGGCTGTGCGCCCGTTGTGGGGGGTGCTGTTTTTGGTGGCGAGCACGTTTTCCGGCATGCCAGGGGCGGTTTTGGGCGTTGGTTACGGGGTATGGGAGAAAGTGGAGATCACCCTAAATTCCACGAGCACCTACGAGAATGCGTATACGGATGTCAAGGTGTGGGTGGATCTCAAGGGGCCTGGTTTTGAGAAACGCTGTTATGGCTTCTGGGATGGCGGCAACACGTTTCGCGTGCGTGTCATGGGGACCAGGTCTGGCATATGGCAGTGGCAGAGCGGCTCAGAGCCAGTTGATGTGGGCCTGAACGATCTTACAGGCAGCTTCACAACGAGGATCTGGATTGCTGCTGAACTACAGGAGAATCCCTGTCGGCGCGGCATGGTCAGGCCAACCTCCAACGGCCATGCGTTCGAGTACGCCGACGGTACGCCATTCTTTCTTCTTGGTGATACGTGGTGGGCGACGCCTACGTTTCGGTACAGGTGGTACAACGACGAGCGGGAGCGTCCTTTGGGTCCTGAAGCAGGATTTAAGGATTATGTTAGGTATCGAAAGGTGCAGGGTTATAACTGCCTGGCCATGATCGCGGCGTTTCCAAATTGGGAAAACGACGATAAGCCCGCAAGATGGAACATGCCCGATGGGACGGTTTTACGCTCGGCATGGCGACAGGCGGGAACCGACAGCGCAAAAAGCATGATCAACGAGCTTGGCCAGCGGGCATTTGAGTTTCCAAGCAGGGTTGCGGGCTATGAGAACGACATCCCTGATCTTGAGAGAATCAACCCGGAATATTTCAAGATGCTGGATAAGAAGGTTGACTATCTCAACGCGCACGGGGTGATTCCGTTTATCGAAGTTGCCCGGCGTGATATCGGGCAGTTGTGGAAGAAATATTATCCCTGGCCGGATTCTTATTCGCGCTACATCCGGTATGTATGGAGCCGTTATCAGGCGAATATATGCTTTTTCAGCCCGATCCATTTTGATACGCCTGACAAGAGCATCCCGGCTGAGGACTGGAACGCCGCGGCGAACAAGGTGCTTGAAGAGTACGGGCCACCTCCGTTTGGCACGCTCATCGGCAACAATGCTAATCCGTCGTCGTTGCGAAACTGGGGCCACGTGGATAAAGCGAAATGGCTCGGTTTTCATCAGATAGGCAATCAACGAACGCATGACTGCTATTCCTTCTTGACTGAGATCTTCAATGCTGAGCCTCCTGTGCCTGGCATCAACGGCGAGCCGTATTACGATGGCATGGAGGATGCCGATCCAGGCAGCGAACTGGCTGCACTGTACTGTCGCTCGGCCATGTACGGCAGCGTGCTCTCGGGCGGACTGGGCGGGCATATCTACGGGGCCGGCGGCTGGGAAGGCGGGATGTGGAGCGGTGAAGTCGAGGAGGAGTCCAAATACCCCATCTGGCAGGTCATCCAATGGGAATCGGCGGACCAGATGCGGCACCTGAGAACGTTTGTTTTGTCTGAAGGGCGTCGCTACCAAGAGCTTGTGCCGGCTGTTGACCTGCTTGAGCCGAACAAATCGAGCGGACCGAAGACGAATGTCGGCTGGGCCTACTGTGCACGTACTGCCAGCGGCGATTTCTTTCTTATTTACTTCGAGCGAGACTGTAGGCGTGCGGTTGTCTCCGACGCCCAGCCCGCAGCGCAATACAACGCCCAATGGTTCGATCCTCGCACAGGTCTTTGGGGCGGAGACGAACCGGTGGTCCTGACAGCAGATTCAGCGGGTATGATCAGTCTTCCTGAATTCCCAGACGGCGGACAAACGTGCAGCGAAGACTGGGCGCTCAAGTTGGTGGCGACAAAGGCTTCGCCTTGAGCGCAAGACAAGGGCCGCGTACGACTAATGCGGCCCAAGCCATGCACCTTCTATATTCGTGTTCTTCCCTTTTCATTGCCTTATTGTTTATACGAATGCTCACAGAGATTGATCGATAGGAAAAGCCTAAATTCTTAAGGGGCGATTCATGCAATCTTCAAGAGTGTTGTGAGAGAAAAAAACACCTTGCGAAAGTGAACGTGTCATAGCAATTCTGAAAATAATCTAAAAAGTGTGTCACTTCTCAAAATATGCTTATCGGACTCGTATTTGTTAGCGCGGTCTGTTCTTCAAGCATTTCCAAGTTTTTTCAGACAATGATCTTATGCCACAGAAAGTCATATAACTATCGAGAGAAACGGGCGAGCGTTTCAGTGCGGTTTGGCGTAACGGCGACACAAGCAAGTGTTAATATGGAGAAATAGCCTTGACATGACAGGTGAATATGGGTAAAATACACTCAATCGCTATGGGGGCGACAATGAACACCTGATCCTGCAATTCAAAAACAGTTTGGCGACTGGCAGTTCAGGCAACATTGTAAATGGATCAACACAGGGGGTAAGGGCAATGAGAAGAATCACGACCAGCATTCTAACTATCTGTATAGTTTCATTTCCGGCTTTCAGTACGTCAGCATTCGCAACGGTTATGCTCGACGATGTTCTCAACATGTCACTCGGATCTGTTTCGAATTCTGGCGCCGATTATGTCACACTGGCGTCATCTTCTGAAAGTTCACTGGCGACTATCCTTATTGAATACGCGGGCTTCGCCGGCTCGAACAAGATGGGTATCTACAGCCCGGCCGATCCTTCGCAGGTGCTGCAACTGTTCAACGGTGCAGACCATTCGGGCGACTCCGTTACAGTGACATTTGATCTGACAAGCGGACAGGCCTGGATCGATGCAAATTATAAGGTTAACATCGGTTCTACGTTCGGCTTCTATTTAGACAGCACTGCGACAACATGCAAGGGCGGCGGTCTCTTTTATTCGGACGAGCAGCTCAACACTTGGATGGATAAGGGTGTCGAACATGCCTTGATATACGATACCAGCGGCATTCAAGGCGCCATCAACGGCAATCCTGACGTTGTGATTGCGTTTGAGGACTTGCGGATCAATTCGAGTAACTATGCCTACGACGGCGATTTCGACGACATGGTGATCGGTATGAGCAATGTCGCACCCGTCCCGGAGCCTGCGACGATATTCCTGCTCGGCATGGGCTCTCTGACACTGGCGGGGCGTGGTCGCAAGTTAGGCAGAATGTTCAAAGCATAATCCGCGTGGCGATGCGTTTGGCGATGTATTTTTGAAAACAAAGACTAAATAGAATAGTCAAGCACATAAGTCTGAGGGGGCTGTAAGATGAAAAGAGATGCAAGAAATACAAACATTGCAATCATCGCTTTTGTTATCACACTGGTAGTATCGATTTCATGCACGACAATGGCAGAGATTCAGGGCACGATTGATATCGCCCATGAAGGTTATGGCGCCAATAGTGCGGCTCTGATATGGGGTGGTGGGCTATCGGCGTACGACGGAAGCGCGGGAGTCAGTATACTCGAGAAGTCGGCCGGGTCCGGCCAGGGCAATCTCTGGAATGATGGGCCGATAGCAGGTTTCTGCATCGAACTGTCAGAGTGGTCGTCGAGCCATATGGGGACATACAATGTAGTTTTTCCGGAACAGGCACAGAATCCCACTACGTTTTTGGGAGAAGCGATCGGTTCAGTAAAGGCGGACTACATCAGCGAGTTGTGGGGCAGGTTCTACGACCCGGCTTGGGCACAAGGTGATTCATTCACAACCAGTCAAAACCGTGACGCCGGAGCCTTCGGTGCGGCAATATGGGAGATCATTTACGAGGATCTGCCTTCTTCATCGTCTGGTTGGGATGTAGGTGCTGACGGCACTGCAGGTCAGCTTGGTTTCAAGGCCGTTGGTGTGGATTCTTGTACTGCCAACACGTGGTTGCGTTCACTCGATGGGCAGGGCCCCAGAGCCGACCTGCGTGCATTCACATACGACGGCAGGCAAGACTTTGTTGTCCAGGTTCCTGAGCCAGCGACGATATTTCTGCTTGGCATGGGGTCGGTGACACTGATTCGCAGACGCATCAGAGCAGCACAGTAAGGCGACGCAAACGAGTATAGCTTAACGCTTTGTCTATAATGTAGGGAGTAAGGCAAGAGGGGGGTTATTTAAATGAACGGTCGAAAAATACTCACAAGTAAACAGGGTGTCATGTTCATGGCAGTAATTATTATTGGGCTGTCTGGTTCGGCCGGCGCCGACGGGATAACGAACGACGGGCTTGGCGCCGCTGAAAACAACTGGGTTGAGATCGTATTCGATCAGGATTGCAATTATCACAGTATTGACACTCAGAATGGCCCGGCATGGCTTCGGCGGGATTCAGATTCGGGCCAGTTCTATGTGAACCTTGCTGAATTGCGGCGACACGACCAGGGCCGGTTTCTGCTGGCCGATGTGAACGATCAGGCAGTGCTGGAGTTCATTATGGATAATCTCGCGGAAGATCCGAACGAGCCTGGCGAGCGTCTCCTGTCAGGCGGCGGTGGATCTGCAGGCTCTACGAACAGTATGTTTGCGTCGAATGGTGATGCAGGTTTTAATGGAGCGCACTCTTTGATGTCAGGATCAGCGCAACCTGTCGTGCAGTATGGTTCGACCCGTGGTGATGCTCTTTTTGCAGCACCGGCCGAGCCTGTCGATCTACCGACAACAATTGATCCGAATCCATATACGCCCGGGGATACGACGCCGGTTCCTGAGCCGGCAACCATTTGCCTTCTTGGGTTTGGCGGCGCGGCGCTGCTTCGAAAACGAAAAAAATGAATTGTCCAGGCGGGTGTCGGAAACGCCAGCCGGCACCCGCCCCCCCCTTTTTTCGGCCGTTAAGAAGTGAGTGGGAATTGGGTATACATTAAGATAAAAGGGCCGTGAGCACAAGCTTGCGGCCCTGTTCCATTGGCTATACACATACGCTGTCTTCCACATGTCACGAATGCATTGATAAGGTTTGCGCACATGGTGCAATCTGTTACATGAGAGCCTGTAGGTCGAAAGCCACTTTTGTGCAACGGCTTCTTTGTGAGAAAGCTCACTTTTCGCCTGGCCTGAAGGGATTGTGGCCACAGTGATAGTGCAGCATAGTTATTGGGGAATAGTCGGTTGTGTCAACTCTTATCGGGCTATTATCATGTTTTGTGAGCAGCTTTAATTCTCAGGTGTGCGGCAATATAGTGGGAAGGCTGTCACTGTGCCAGTGTTACCGGAACGTCCTTTAAGCCATGGAAATCCTGTACAGGAGCATGCTTTTTGGGACGACATAATGAATTATCTGAACTGTTCTTGCGGAAGAACTGGGGGCAACAATGCGAACCGATCCTTGGCTGACGGCAAATCGGACGATTGAAGGTAAGCCTAAGCAGACAGACGATAAGCGTGCAAATGGCGGGCCGCAGAAGATCATCTCCCTGCGACAACTTTACCTGTTCGTTGGAATCCTTGCATTTGGGATCATTGCGACGATACTCTATTCCCTCTGGATGTTCAATCGTATGCCCGGGAATTACATATCTCAGATGGACGCGACTGTGATGGTCCATCATGAAGCTACTCAGGCCTATTTATGGCTTGAAGAGGAAGCTTCTGTTTTTCAAGCAGTACAAATAGCATTGGTGGCAGCCGTTCTGGGATTAGCCATCCTGACGATCGTTATGCTGAGTTTGTTCCGACGTCAAAGAAATCGATACCTGCTGGTGATGGAGCAAACCGGTCAGGGCATACGGCGACAAAACGAATTTCTCACAAATATTTTTAATTCACTGACACATCCGTTCTGTGTTATTGATGCCGATAGCCACACGATTCTGATGGCCAACCCGGCGGCTAGTGGGGGGACATTACCCGAAAATGCAAAATGTTACGAGGCTTCGCATAGACGCCACACGCCTTGCGATGGTGACCATAATTCCTGTCCACTTGAAAAGGCCAAGAGGAACAAAGAAACGGTCGTTGTCGAGCACGTTCATTACGATCAGGATGGAAATAAGCACGAGGTCGAAGTTCATGCGTACCCTGTTCTTGACCTCAAAGGGAATGTCTCCAGGGTGATTGAGTACTCTCTGGACGTCACCGACCGCAAGCGGGTTAATGAAGCATTTAAGGAGCAAAAGGATATTTCCGACGATATTCTGGCCAGCATGCCCGGTATTTTCTACATATTGGATCAGCAGGGACGTTTCAAGCGGTGGAACAGAAAATTAGAGGAAGTCTCGGGCTATTCAGCGGAGGAATTCGCACAGATTAATGCACTGGATTTCTTCGAAGGAGAAGACAAAGAGCTGATAGCGACCAGAATCGGGAAGGTATTCGTTGAAGGTGAGGCGGAAGCTGAAGGGAATCTTGTGACAAAGCATGGCCGGAAGATTCCATATTATTTTACCGGGATGCGCACAACGCTTGACGACAGTGATTGTTTGGTGGGATTGGGTCTCGATATCGAAGAGCACCGACGTGTTGAAAAAGACCTGCGTCTGGTTCACAGTCTGGTCAATCAATCCCATGACAGTGTGTTCATAATCGACTTAGAAACGGGACGTTTTCTCAAGGCTAACGATCATGCATGCAGCGTATTGGGATATAGCCGTGACCAGATGCTTGAGATGAAAGTCAGCGATATCGAAAAGGGTCTGCCCGATGATCTTGCCTGGCTTAGTCACACCGAAGAACTGAAGGAAAAGGGATCGTTGATTGTTGAAGGCCGGCACAAAGGCAAGAACGGCACTATGCTGCCTGTGGAAGTCAGTGTCACACACATCCAGCAGGATGGAAATGATTATGCGTTGGCGACAGCGAGAGATATCTCGGAACGACAACGAATAGAAGGAGTTCTAAAGCAGGCTAAGCAAGAGGCTGAGGAGGCGAATAAGGCAAAGAGTCAGTTCCTGGCGAATATGAGCCATGAGATTCGAACCCCGATGAACGCAATCATCGGATTCAGCCAGGTGCTGGCCGAACAAGAACTAATCGGCGAGCAGAGAGAGTACGTTACCCTGATTCAGGAAAGCGGGAACATCCTTCTACAGCTTATAAACGATATCCTGGATCTTACAAAGATCGAGGCGGAAAGACTCCAGGTTGAGATCGTCGACTGCTCATTGGAACAGTTAATCAATTCTATCGAATCGTTATTCAGGCAACAGGCCCAGCATAAGAAGCTGGAATTCAAAGTGCTTGAGCGTGGCGCCCTGCCAGTAAGGATACGCACCGACCCTATTCGTTTGAAGCAATGCTTGGTCAATCTTGTTAGCAATGCGATCAAATTCACCGAAAGAGGGCATGTTCACGTTAATGTTTCGCTTGAAACCGATGCCGGCGAGTCTTTGGTTTGCTTCGATGTAGAGGACACGGGTATAGGTATTCCTACCGACAAGCAGGAAGCGGTATTCAGGGTGTTTGTCCAGGGCGACGGGAGCACTTGTCGCAAATATGGGGGTTCAGGTCTTGGATTGGCTATAACCAAACGGCTTGCCGGACTTCTCGGCGGGTGGCTTTCTCTGACCAGCGAGTCCGGCAAAGGCTCGACGTTCTCACTTGTCATACCTGCTGGTCTCGACGTCAAGAGCCAGCCGATCTTGCACAGAAATGAACCGATCCAAGTCTCCGAGGACAAGCAGGATATATCATACGAAGGGACCTTCACCGGCCGGGTATTGCTTGCTGAGGATGTTCAGGCCAACCAAATGCTCGCAAGCCTGTTACTGAGGAAAATGGGCCTGGAGGTGACGGTAGCCAATGACGGCGCCGAGGCTTTTGAGAAGGCTCTGGCCCAGCCGTTTGAGTTGATATTCATGGATATCCAGATGCCAAACATGGGTGGATACGAAGCTACAAAGAGGTTGCGGAAGGAAGGAATCACGACGCCTATCATCGCCCTGACTGCTTATGCGATGAAAGGCGACGAGAAGCAGTGCCTTGATGCCGGCTGTAATGATTATCTTCCGAAGCCCATAGATCATCGAAAACTATTCACGATAGTAAGTAAACATCTCCCCTCTGAAGGCACGTGCTTGAGCCAGGCGGTTGATAATGCCGCCTGTGAAGTAGATGAGCTAAACCGGCTTTGCTCGGACGGATCGCCCGGATTAATCGACGGTGAGAAAACGCCTCGTACTGAAGAGGATGGACGAGGCCGCCCGTTTTCTCAGTAAAAGCCATGAGAAGGCGGGCGGCTCGGCCTCAGTTCGGGGTACGAGTGTCCAGCGGTGTGTTTAGTGCAATAGAGAATACCCTGGTAGTCAGGTCCTATTGCTGATTGCCCTGACTGGTGGCTCTCTTCTTTTGGAACAGGTAGATAATGACACCCAGGGCAACCAAGCCGACGAGACCGTTGTCGCCAAGCGTCTTGAGCAGCGCTGTCAGATTCACGACTACTCCGCCGAAGAATGGGACGCCTTGGCCGAACAGGATTTCCACAACAATCCCAAGAGCAAGCAGCAGCAGAAAAATCTCAGTAATCTCAACAATCCATTTTTTGATCTCTTGTAGATATTGCATGACCGACTCTCCTTACTTTCCTGTTATCAATGAACCGGAAACTGAAAAATTCCCTGTTATTGCCATTTTCGGCGTTGTGTTCAGTTTTTCTTTAGAGCCACGTGTGGTAGAAAATCACAAGGTCTGTCCCGGCAACATTCCTGAGAAATATATGGGTTTGTCATAGGCTCGTCGGAGATAGCATTTTCAGTATTGATAACGCCTTTGAAGCTATGCGCCAAGACTAAAACCGCTCACTATGGAGGACAATGAGTGTTTTTTTCGGTCCCTTTTTTCATCCACATACGCTTCACCCAAACATTGAGGTGGAGGTTTATTAATGAGATGGTGAATTGTGGGTAAACGGCAATAGTTAGGGGCTATGGTTAAGGATCAGATAAGCTTTGTTACACAAAAAACTTAGCCGACATGTTGTGTTGCAATGGGGTGTATTAGCTTGACAAAGAATGTTAATATGGGTAAAATAGAGGCATGGTTCGGGGAGTTCTATCTTTTGCACTACGGCTGGTGCTTATTGTGTGTATCTGGGCTTTTGCCTGGGGTATGGTTGAGCCCAGAACACAAGGGGCGCGCATACTTAGAGCCGCTTTGTTAGTGCTTTGCCTTCTCACTGTATTTGGCGCCCTTAGGATGGCCGGTGTGTGAAGGGGGTTGCTGATAGAGAATGCAATCGTTTAAGCCTCAAATCGATCATCGATTAATGGTCGGAACCACGACTGTAGGCGACAGGTTTTACGTGTGTTCAGATGAATCTCTGAGCTGGACTTCTCGATAAATTCTGCAATTGCCATTTCAAGCAGGTGAGGTGTTGCTCATTGCTGCTGCCATAACCAGTTCTGCCCCAGCAGGGCCAGATCGCTGAGGTTGACTTTTCCATTGCGGTCCAGATCTTCGACAAGTAGTGTCTTTTCCCTCATCCACTGCCGTGCGAGCAAGGCGAGGTCGAGCAGACCAACGGAGCCATCGTAATCCATATCGGCAAGGTTTCCCTTTTCAGTGTCGAGAGACATGCTTGCCTGGGCTGTGGCTCCATAGGCGCCCATGTTGACTCGGCCTCCGTGTGGCCATAGTTCGCCGTGATAGTCGATTGTGCCGACATAGAAGAAGTTGGGATCGTTGATAGTGTATGGGATGCCTATATCTATGCAGGGGCTGGTGAGAGCATCTGTTATCCAGCTTTGGCTGTCAGGGTCCCAGCGGCCTGCCTGTGATTTAAGATGGAAGTCGCCATTGGCCTGGTCGGCGAAAAGAGGATTTACTTGAATATTTCCATCTCCCCACGTTGCAGTTGAATTGCTGGAGATTGATGCGGTGCTCTGACCCCCTTCGATGTTGCAGTTTATCAATGTTATGTGCGAGCCGCGATCTTCTTCGTAGGGGCTGTCATCGAGGTCCATTGAGGTCGGGCAGTCCCAGATAATGCAGTTGATCAGCGTGGCTGTGCCGCTGCCAGGATAAAGGCAATATGGCGGGCCCCATCTGCCGGTATGGTCGAAGAAGCGGATTCCTCTGCTGCAATCGACAATAGTGTTGTTTATCAGCAATGCATCGCATTGGTTCTGTACAGCGATACCTGCGCTGGAGCAATCGTAGATGATGTTGTTTATCAGAACGGGGTTGCATTTGTCTCGCAGCACGATGCCGTGATCGTCGCATCCGGCGATTATGTTACCGATGAGAATCGCCGAGCAGCGGGTCGGATTTATCATATCATCGTGGTGCGGATTTATCATGATGTTGTTGCGAATCAGCGGGGCCGGCGTGCTCTCTCCGTACAAGTCTATATCATCGTTGTCGCCGTTGTGGCCAGTGAAGTAGCAGTCTTCGACCAGAACGTATGAGAATCTGGTATGCACTCCCTGGCCGATTCCGATGAAGCTACAGCCGGATATGTACGAGGTGGCCGGGCCTGGGTGTTCGGGGTCGTCTGAAATGATTGCTATCGCATCGCCTTCTCCATGCGTTCCTTCGTTGGGGAGGTTCTGGAACGTGCAGTTTTCCATGTCCAGATGGGACGCCAGAGCGACCACTGCTTCGTGATATGTCCTTGAGGGTAGAGGTGTTTGAGCGTCGCAGTCATCATCATAGTAGTCTTTGTGATCGCCCGTACAGTCGGCGTACTCGATTATACAGTGTGTCAATCGGCTGTCGTTGGCATCGACGAACATCAAGTTCTTCCAATTTGTGCCTTCGGCATATCGTGTGAAGCGAATCGGCTTATCTTCAGTCCCTTCGGAGAGTAACTGTCCGTAAACGGTAATTGCCACTGAGTCCTGCATCATGACCAGAGTGCCCGGTTCGATAGTCAGTATTATTCCGGCTGGAACTGTGACTGTGTCTTCGAGAACGACGGCTCCGGACCACGTGGTGTCTTGGCCCAATTCACCGCCAATGTAATTGGATGGCGAGATGTAGAGTATTTTGATCGATCCGGAGTCTACAACATTTGCCCCGGCGTCCATGGCCTGTGCGGTTATTGTGTTCATGCCAGGTGAAAGGGCAACCTTGGCAGACCATGTGCCGTCGGAGGGATTGAAGATAGCGTCTATTCCGTTGACTGAGATAGTTTCCGCGCTGGGGGAGTTGGTCTGGCCCTTGAGTACGGTCGTTGCGGTTTCCACAATCCACATGTCGCCTATTTTGCTGCTGTCGCCTGCGGTTCGCAAAGCCGGAATGAGGGAGAAGTCGCTGCTTCCGGCCGAGATGTTATGGCCCTCGACGGTTAGGAGGTTGATCCCTTCAATCAGCAGATCGCTGACAGTACCGAGAGATATGACTTCCGGCGTACCCGCTTCGTGGGAGGATGCGGTTGTTTCGTAGTCGGCTGGGCCATCTGGCATGTGCCGGCGGGCCACTTCCTGACCGTTTAGATATGCGATAAATCCGTCGTCATAGTCGATTACAAGCTCTACGGGCTGGGACGGTGAGAGCTGTGAAGCGGAAAACTCCTTTCGGATGTATACCGAGACGTAGTTGTCTTCCATGTCGGTTAGAACGGTAGCATCGTCATTATCGGCGTAGCCGAAACCGCTGGGCCCAGTTTCCCAGGCCGAGTCGCTAAAACCTGGCTTCGTCCAGGCGTCCGCCGGCTCGCTTGGTGCAACGGTGCCGCGAAAGAACTTCCAGGTATCGCCTAGTTGGATCAGGTCGCTTAATCCTGAGCCAAGCTGAATTTTCATTGCGCAAACGCTGCTGGATAACATAATGGTTCCCAGCAGAGAGATGAGTATGAGCTTGCCATCAACCCTTTTCATAAAAACATCCTCCCTAAGACAATCTTCATTGTGTGGGCAAGGAGTATTCTTCTGTTACTTTCCATCCTCTTTGTAGCTTGATCGGCATTATCAACCACCCTCAATAGGCTGTGCCTCTCCAAAGGGCCCAAGATACACTGCTGTAGCTACGAGAACAATTATATCATATTACATTCGCAGTTCCAACAATCTGGAAAGTCTGCGCAATTGGAGCTTGGATTGGCTATTTTAACACAAATACAAAAAGAGACACAATTCGGCACGATGGAATTCGTGTTTTTATGCTCATTGTTCAAATTTTTTTTCCAATATAAGCCCAGTATTAGCACGGTCTTGTTATTCCTGTGATGAACAAGAAGGGCATTTTTCCTGCTTTTCTCTTGCAAGCGGTAACGAACGTCTTATAATAATTATCGTTGTGGGTGCAAACTAACGGATTGAGCCGAAAAGTGGATACCACTGGCATAGATGGCACCCAGCAACGAGGAGACGGAGTGAGGTGATCGAAGAGTCAACTGCACACGTCTCCTTTTTACGTGGGCCCGCCTAAAGCATGATCCAAACGTAATAATGTCGGCTACCGTTGTGAGGTGCTATAGTGGCGCACGGTCCGGCTCATCGGTTTCGAGTTTGCATGTACGAGTAGTCCGGATCTGTTGTGTATTGGCATCTCGGGGGTGTATTTGCTTGATTTGCACATTGCAAGCCCTTCTAATAGCCAAAAGCTAAAGCTTCATGGTTCTATCACTATATTTTGGGAGCCATGTCTATTCTAACAGGAGAAAATTAAAAAATCATGGTCCCGGATACTGAGTTTGGACAAAAGATTGACGATTTGCAAGAGGAGCAAGCGCCACACGATGGGCAGGAAACAGGATATTTGCCTGTGCCAGCGGGATTTTGGATTCGGGTCGCGGCGGCTTTTCTTGATGGGCTGGTGTTTCTGCCGATTATAGCGATCCTCTTTTATAACATGATCAGGTGGAAGAGTATGGCGATCAGTGTTCTTTTAATTTGGCTGCCGGGGGTATTGTACAAACCACTGATGGAGGCGTATTGGGGGGCCACACTCGGCAAGATGGCATGTCGGCTGGTTGTAGTGGATGAGCATGGGCATTTGCTCAGCGTCTTTGCGGCGTACATTCGGTTTATTCCTCTCCTTCTATTGCGGCTGCTCGGTTTGGCGAGCATGCTGGCGATGTTCCTTCTACCGGAATTCAGTGGGGCTCGGTCGCCTGAGCAAATTAGTGAGCTACCGACGCCCTATATTCTTGAATATTTGCAGTTGCCTCTGGTCGGATTCATTGTCTGCGATTGTCTGGTTGTGGTGGTGACGAATGGAAAGCGGGCGATACACGATTTTATGGCCGGTTCGTATTGCGTTATGAGCAGCTCATGGAAAGATGACCGTGATGGTCGTCAGGGGCAATAGGCAAAGTGATCCACGTACTGATGTAATGCTCATTGATCGTAAAAGTTGTTATGGGGGGTTGTGATATGAATCTCAGCAAGTGTCTAACTGAATATCTGTTGTCTCTGGCCATTTTGTGTGCCTGTTCGAGCAGCGTTTTGGGGCAAACCAGTAAGGGGGTTTTTGATCCGAAGGCTGCGGAGGTGCTGGATCGGAATGTCGAGGTTGTCGGTGGGCCGGCGGCTTACGCCAAAATGAATACGCGCATGAGCAGAGGGAAGGTGTCGCTTCCGGCGTTCGGGGCGGCCGGTACATTTGTTGTTTGCAATGCTCGGCCAAACAAGTCATATAGCCGGTTTACAATTGAGGGTTTCGGTGATTTATTCTCGGGGACTGTCGGGACGACGGCGTGGGAAATCTCACCGATGAGCGGATCGCGCATTAAAACAGGGGATGAGCGGGATTTTGCGATGCGTTGGGGAGAGTTTGAATTTGATGTGAAGTGGCGAGAGTTGTACATCAAAGCCGATTATGTGGGCACCGAGGCGGTGGACGGCAGAATGTGCCACAAGATCAAAATGACTCCGAAAAGAGGTCATCCGGAGATTCATTACTTCGATACTGAGACCTATCACAGGTTGAAATTTTCGGCGCAGATACAGAATTCCGATGGGCCGATCGAATTGGCCATGGTTTTTAGTCAGTTCAAAAAGGTTCAGGGATTTACGGCTCCTTTTCAAGTGAAGATCCTTATTCCTGGTTTTGAGATGGTCTATGACGTTGAAGATACTCAGTACAATGGTCCCATTGATGAGAAGCAGTTTGAGTTGCCCGATTCGATCAAGGAAAAAATGCCCAGCTTATCCCCAGGGGGAGGGATTGAGTTTAGCATCTACCACGGGATCAATATCAGCCACTGGCTGTCACAGAGCAGCAGAAGGGGCCAGCAGCGCAGGGCGTGGTTTACTCAGAAGGATGTAGAGTATCTGGCGGCTTTGGGATTCGATCATCTAAGGCTGCCTGTCGATGAGGAGCAGTTGTGGGATGAGCAAGGCGAGAAGGAGTCCGAAGCGTTTGGTTTGCTTCACGATGCGATTGGATGGTGCATTGAGAATAAGCTGAAGGTTGTTATCGATCTGCACATTCTTCGCTCGCACCATTTCAATGCCAAGGACAAGCCATTGTGGACGGACCCGGCCGAGCAGGAGAAATTCCTGCAACTGTGGCGGGAACTGTCGTCGGAATTGAAGCAGTATCCTCTGGGTATGGTTGCGTATGAGTTGATGAACGAGCCGGTGGCGGATGATGCGGATGACTGGAACAAGCTGGTCGCCAAGGCGGTCAAGGAGATTCGCAAGGTTGAGCCATCGCGCAAGATCGTAATCGGCTCGAACAGGTGGCAGTCGGTCAATACTTTCGATCAGCTTGCTGTGCCTGAAGGCGACAGGAATATCATCCTGAGCTTTCATTTTTACAATCCGATGCTTGTGACGCACTACAGAGCATCGTGGACGGGCGTTGGCAAGTATAAGGGGCCGATACACTATCCCGGTAAACTGGTCGACGACAAAGATATTGCTGACCTGCCGGACGATGTTGCGGGAGTCGTCAAAGGGAATAATGGCGTCTATAACCGCGACAGGCTTGAGGCAATGTTAGAGAAGCCTCTGCGGCTGGCGAAGCAGCTCGATCTGCCGCTTTATTGCGGCGAGTGGGGGTGCATCCTTTCGGCTCCACGCGATGTGAGGTTGCAATGGTATCGCGATATGGTATCCATTCTCGACGAGCATAAAATCGCCCGAGCGAACTGGGATTTCAAGGGCGGCTTCGGCATAAAAAAGCGTGATGGGCAGGGCGACGAGGACTTGATTAGCATACTTACGGATCGATAGCATTACGATTTGTGCCCGTTCTGTTGGTTTCGAGTCGGAAGTGCTACAATAGTGCATAACTATTGTCTGTTTGGAGGACTTGAACTATGCAGGTCAGGACTGAAAACAGAATGGTGCGGTGTTTGTTCGGTTTTATGTTTGTTTTTGCGTTATTGTTGTGCGCCGGGCAAGCGGGTTGTGAGAAAGAGCCGGATGCATTGCAGACTAAATCGAGACAGACGGGTGAATCGGTTGTTGCGGTAGACTCGAACGATCTTGTGATTGAAGGTGCGGCGGACCAGAATGAGGTTTCCGATGAACCGAACTGGCCGAAGCCGAGGTTTGTAGAGGAGGCAGATCGGCGGCGTCGGATGGTCGATCATATAAGGAGGGCTTACGACTTCGATGACGAGACGGTGCTTGATGCGATGATGTGTGTGCCGCGACACAAATTCACGGCCGGACATTCCGCAATGATGTCTTATGCCGATACGCCTTTGCCTATCGGCTACAACCAGACTATATCGCAGCCCTATATCGTAGCGGTGATGACGAGCATTCTCGATCTTGGGCCGGGGAAGAAGGTGTTGGAAATCGGCACAGGCTCAGGCTATCAGGCTGCAGTGCTGGCGGAACTAACGCCACACGTCTATACGATAGAGATTGTCGAGGAGCTTGGCAAGCGGGGGCAGGAGAAGTTGGCGAGACTTGGCTATACTACCATAAAAATCCGAATCGGTGACGGTTATAAGGGATGGCCTGAAGAACAACCGTTCGATGCTATCATTGTGACATGTGGGCCGGAAAAGATTCCTGGGCCGCTCATCGAGCAGCTCAAGGTTGGTGGGCGTATGATCATTCCAGTTGGTCGGGCGGGGATTCAGGAATTGGTGCTTATTACTAAGAATGACGATGGGAGCCTTACTCGTAAGAACGTGCTGCCAGTGAGGTTTGTGCCAATGACAGGCGAGGTCCAGAGGGGGCGATAGTGTTATGTCAAGATTGAAATTGTGCGTGTGATCGTCATGCTTTTTAGTGGTGGGATGTCATCTTTTCTTCGAGTAGTATGAGATTGCTTTCTATTCGGCTCCGCTCAGGACAAACTATCTTGAGCTTCATAGCAATGACAATATATATAAAATAAGCATGAGATGCTAAAGCATATGAAGCACCGTTTGTGCAGTTAAATGGGAATTATCGGCTTAAACAAAATCATAATATTTATAAGGATTAATAATGAATCATTTTAAATTAAAAAAATCAATAATCGTGACAGCATTAAGCTGTCTAATGTTATTAACCATGGCGCTGCAAGCTCTCTCACAAGAAAATTTAACAATGAAACCGGATTTCGGGATTAAACTCTCCGTCGAGCAGCTTACCTCCGGCATGAAACATCATTTCTTTGGCTATATCGGCCAGTGCCAGACGATCCCATGGAACGCCAGCGGCAGATATGTGCTGGGCCTTGAAATCGACATAATAGATCGTTTGCCCACTATCGAAGAGTTCGCTACGGTGATCCTTGTTGATACCCATCAGGACAACAGGATTATTCGATTGGATAAATGCCACGCGTGGAATCCACAGCAGGGTACAATGTTCTATTGGAATCCATTAAAATCTGAAACGCAGTTCTTCTTTAATGACAGAGATATCAAGACGGGTAAAGTGTTTACCGTACTGTACGATATTGAAAAGAAAAAACGTGTGCGAGAATACATATTTGAAGACACACCTGTCGGTAACAGTGGCGTTGCCGCCGATGGATCAACATTTCTTGCCATAAATTATGGTCGCCTGGCGAGATTGCGATTGGTTACTGGTTACCTGGGAGCATTGGATTGGTCCAAAGATGAAATTGCACCGGAAAACGACGGTATATTCATCGTAGATATCAGAACCGGTAAGAAGCGATTGCTCGTTTCTTACTGTCAGCTCGAGAAGGAGATAAAAAAGCGCAAAGCCCAATTGGATCATACAGGCTTGTTCATCAATCACACGCTATGGAACCGTGACAGCGATCGTGTTTACTTCTTCGTACGAGCCGGTTGGAGCGGAAAAAGTGCTGAAGAGAGAGGCGATAAGGTCAACACTCCATTTTCGATCAATGCCGATGGTACAGGGCTAACCTTACACGAGCAATTTATCGGCGGGCATCCTGAATGGGACGAAAACAATATCCTCATCGGACGAGAAGGGAATAAGCAAATATACTATGATGTGGAAAAGAAAAAGATCGTTGGGCAAATGGGCACACCTAAGATGTTCCCCAAGCCAGAGGGCGATATTTCGCTCTCTCCCAGTGGCGAGTGGTTTGTCAACGGCTATGCGGACAAGAATAGAAACTATTACGCCGTATACCGGCGCAGTGACGGTGCCTTTGTTCGCAGTAAGGGAATTGATAAAGGCGCATACAGCGGCGACATCCGTATCGATCCGGCCCCGCGCTGGAAACGAACTAATGATGCTATTCTTATACCCGGCATAGCTGAGAACAAGACCAGACAGATGTTCGTGATACGCGTGATTACTACCGGAGAATCACCAAAGGGGAACTGATATTATTTGGCCGCCAGATCTATTTATATGCGGTACAGCGTAATGTCCAATATAAAACGAAATCGGATGTAATCATATTAGAAATGATCGATATGCTAAAGCGCACAACTTTTATCTTTATTGTTATTTGCATAATAAGGGCCCACTATTTTAAGCAGTATTTATTTCGTAGTGATTAGGAAGTCTTAGGTGTTTTGGTTTTGTGTGGCACTTATAAAGTAGAACGCTCTATACAGCATATGGACAAATTATGAACTCGAAAAGCGAGGATATGACAAATGGTGCAGTAGTGGCAGCAGCAGCGGCTACGAGTGCGATAAAGGAGATTGGGCCTAAAGTTCTCGTGAGGCCGGATGATTATTTTCTATTCTGCGCAAGATGGACATGCCCAATGTAGTTCATTTCTCGAACGGCTTGTTAGCAAAGCACAAATATATGACGACCTATAGAAGGTTGTATTTTGCCTGTTAAAACGAAGGATCCTTTGATAATTTCCACTTCGGCTGAGAGCATCACAGTTAAGGCTGTCTCGCGGCCGAATATGTAATTATTGCTAAGATTCAGGGAAATCTTGCATTTAGGGCTGTTAAATTGGAATTTCGATTAACTTTGGAATTGACGAAATGGTATAATACAAAATAGCGGCAAAATATTATGTCTGTGCCATTCGTACTGGATTTATCAGTTAAATAGCAGCCATGACGTATTTGACACTAAAAGGAGGAGTAGCCATGAATGAATCCGCAATAAAAAGGACCTTACTTGTTACCATTATGTTTGTGATGATGTTCGGCTCAAGCGTTTTGTTGGCGAACGGGTGGGAGTTTGATCTCGGCCCATATCCCATGCCGGAGGACTGGATATGGATCGATCTTATCGTCAATATAGCGAACAACACAAAAGTTGACAAAGCACAACTGGCCGCCGCTGTCGGGGGGGCCGGGATGATTTTGAACAAGGCCGGGATACATCCTCACGTTCGCGATGTAAATGAAAACGCAAGTTATGGAGACACAAATGATCCGAGCCTGACGGCGGATGAATGTCGAGATGCGCAGCGTCACGGGGAGCAGGAGCTGGACAGAATTTGCGGAGCCGGGAAAGGATTGAAAATCACAATTGGCGATATCAACGATCCGAACATTCCATTGGATGTGCTGGGCCTTGCCGTACACGGTAATCCTGTGGTTATAGTTGAGCCTGATCCGAACTGTTTGGACCCGAATAATATAGATCCAAACAGTATAGACGAGTGGGCTAAGACGATTGCTCACGAATTGTGCCACGCACTTACAATCGAGTATGATATTAACGATGCAAACGACCCGAACAATCTAAACAACCTGATGTGGTGGCAGGAGGGAAGCGGTACGGAATTGAACACCGATCAGATGGAGGAGATTCGTCGACGAGCCCTTGCGAGAGGCCGGCCATATCCGACGGACGGATGGAATTGGTGGCGTCCTACTGATCCATGGGGTTTGTGGGAGGGGCTCGATGCTTACGGGGCGGAGCTTGACAGTGAGGGAGATGCAACAACAGAGGATGGGACGGTCCTGCCTGATAATAAAAACTATAGCTTTGCCGATCTGCGGTCGGTTTCGGTTTTTTGCGATGGAGTAGGTAGGGCGGAGGAGTTTATAGATTTCGAAATCCAGCTTGTCGGGGCATATCCGCCGGAGATGCCCTTCAAGGCTGTTTATGACTTCAACATTCTCGAATGGGCTTCTGACGATACCAGCGATCCGGAGATTTTGTTGCAGATAAATGTGGAAAACCAAAAGGATGTTTTGCAAGCATGGGCAATGGCAGTTAATTACATGACCGGTGAAACGTACGAAATGGTAGTGGATATCACTCACAACAAGCTTCTTGGCTGTCCCGGGGGATATGAGAATGAAGGCAACAGTTCCATTCATGTTTCATTGCCGGCGCATTTTCTATGGCAGGACACCAAGGCAACTACCAAGCCGATGCATGTGTTTGTGTCAGCTTGGACGGACTTTTCTACTCCTGGCGATATCGCGAGTACAGTTCTGTTCGACTCCCTGGCGAAACCTTTCGGGTTTGGGATATCCAATCCGGCACACTGTCCGAGCATTGCATTCGGCTGTCTCGGACCGGCCTGTCAGAATAGCCTGGTTGGTGCGGATCGGAACACCCCGTCTCAGTGGCCTTCAGACCTCGACGGAGTTGAGCTGATCGGCATTTTCGGCAACTGCTTTGACAGCGACGTTGTTGTCAAACTTGACGGAATGGAAATCGGCAGCGCTGAGATTGACGGAGATGGTCGGGCTGAGTTCTGGCTGGATACAAAGATTCTCGACGAGGGCCTTCATACGGTGATTATGCAGGAATCCACGTCGGGACCGCGAGGCAGGCGTTACGCGGCAGGAATTTTGAGCACGATGACTCCGATTCCAGGCGATGTTAACGTTGATTTCAAGGTCGATATGAAAGATCTTGCAATCATGGCGGATTTCTGGCTTATTAGCAGGTGAAACATCCGCGGATTAGATCAGGCAGAGACAGACATGGATGGAATTGGGGACGAGTTTCATCGTCAGACGAAGTATGTTTCAGGCAGGATGCCTGCCGGCGGATTGCGTTGGGAGGATCAGCCGGCTTTGTACAAGGTGTATCCGGATGCGGTGAAAGTTGAGCTGCCGAAGTTCGAGCAGGTGAGGGCTATGAATCTCGACGAAGCCTTGCGAATGAGGAAAAGTGTGCGGGATTATGCTGATAAGCCTCTCTGCGCCGAGCAACTTTCATATCTGCTATGGGCCTCGACCGGTATTCAGCGTCTCGAGGGTGGGTATGCATTTCGGACTGCACCATCGGCAGGGGCGTTGTATCCGATAGAGACATACCTTGTTGTCAATAACGTTAGGAAGGTCGATAGTGGTGTATACCACTACTGCGTGCGAGAACACCAATTAGAAAGGCTTAAAACGGGCGATTTTAGTACTGATATTGCCCATGCGGCTCTGGGCCAGGCGATGTGTGCTGCTTCTGCTGTCGTTTTTGTATGGACGGCTTTGTTCGAGCGGTGCAAGTGGAAATACGGCCAGCGGGCGTATCGGTATATTTATCTTGATACCGGGCACATCGCGGAGAACCTTGCACTTGCAGCGACGAGTCTGAAGCTTGGCAGTTGTGAAATCGGGGCGTTGTTCGACGATAAGGTGAATTTGTTAATGGGAGTTGACTACGAGCAGGAAAGCGTGGTCTGTATGGCGGCGGTCGGTGTGCCGGGATCGACTTAGGAGCAGTTGTGTGCGCGATCAAGATGAGCTATTCGAGGCGTTGGGCAGGTCTGAGTTTCGCAATCGGTTTCGGTTGGGGACGAAGGAGGTGGCGTATCTTGAGGAGAAAGGACTTGCGACGATTCTGGATCATGCGCGGGATTTCGTCGAACAGAGGCTGGGCCCTGCTGAGACTGCTAATGACGGTAAGCAGACACCTATGCGGAACCATCCTGTCTTTATCGCACAACATGCTACGGCGACATGCTGCAGGGGCTGCCTGGCCAAGTGGCACCGCATCCCAAAAGGGCGGCAACTGACGGATCGGGAGATTGACTATATTGTCGCTTTGATAGAGCGATGGCTCAGAGCGGATGGTGCGTAGAAGAACGATCCTGCGGTAGTGTCCGTTCTCCATAGTACTATCAAGAGCACCTAACAGAATGATTTTACATTATAGCGGTTACTTCTGCCTCTGGACAGCGTTCCGCTACTGCGGAGTTCGACTATCCTCGGATAGTCGCGCCTAACCTTCCTTGCCAGATGCAAAACGCTGTCTTTTGGTGCGATGATTCATTTTGACAGGTATACTAAGAAGTATGACGCGAAAGGATTTGGTCCGGAAAAATGCTTTGCCTTAGGCGGCTGAATGAATATACTCTGTTTGTATGCGTAGAAAAGAGAGCGGCGTTTTGCCGATCTCATAACAATGAATGGAGTTTGATGTACTATGATGACGGAACGGAGACCGAAGGTTGTCGTCGTCGGCGGCACCTATATCGATATGGTTGTACGGTGCGGTGAGCTTCCGTCTGCCGGTCAGGCAGTGGCCGGGTCGGCTTTATCGTATTCGGCATCAGGGCCCGGGCCGACTCAGGCGGTTGAGGCGGCGTTGTGCGGGTGCGAGGTTTATCTTGTCAGCAAGGTGGGAGACGATCCGTTCGGCCATATGGTCCGGCGGGTTCTCGAAGACTATGGAGTCAACACAGAGTTCGTGCGAACAGCCCCGGCCAAGAATACCGGCATGGTGGTGACTCTGGTAAATGCGGAGGGCGAGAACGGTGCATGCCATTATGTAGGGGCCAACAGTGCGCTGCTTTCGGAAGATGTAGACGCAGCCGAGAAGGTCATATCTGAGGCGGATGTCTGCCTGATTCACGGCAAACTTCCACAGGAGCCTATAATCGGCGCCATTCGATACGCAAAGGTCCACGGTACGCGGGTAATTTTGAATCCTGCGAGACCGTTGGCATCGCCTGGTGTGTGGGGGGGGCAGTGCAGTGAGCCGCCTGTGGAATATTTCTCTGCTGATGTTGTGGTGCCGAACTTGTATGAGGCTGCGGAGATAACGGAGACTTCGCGAATGGGTATTCGCACAGCCAAGCTGATGGGATCCGATCTTGTTGCGCGTGGTGTTAAATATGCTGTGATTACAATGGGTCGGTATGGGTGCATCGTCGTTGACAGGAATGGGGCGGACCAGATACCGGCTTTCGCGGTCGAACTTGTCGACGGCGCTGGCAGGGGCGATGCATTCGCGGGTGCGCTGGCTGCTTCATGTGCTGTGGGCGATGATATTCGCAAGGCAGCTGAGTTTGCCTCAGCGGCGGGAGCGCTGGCCTGCACGAAGTTCGGCGCTATCGAGGCGATGAGCAGCAGGGCGGATATTATCCAATTGCTGCAGAGAGAAGACATCGACAGGCTGCCGATGGGGGAGTAAGCACTCTAAGATATCCAGGCCAGGATGGAAGAGGCAGGATAAGAAAGTGGCCACCATTCTGTCGCCACTCCGATTGATTCCGGAGAGGTTCAAGGTGCTAACAGTCTCTGCCTTACTGGTACATGGTAACACTCAAATCTTAAAAAGGAGATACATTGTGAAAAAGACTGTATCCGATCTAAATTGTGTGTACGACTATAATCGTTGCGCACGGGTTGTCAGACAAAATGAACCATTGAGGAAACGCTCATTCAATTCTATTGTATTAGCCTGTGTCACTTTATTGTTGTTATGCAATGGTTCTGCTCTCGCAAAGCAACCAGAGATTGCAAACGTTTACCCGGATTTCCCCGGTAGTGGCGACGCACCCAAGATCATTACCGGTGAAGGCTTCGATCCGACCTCAACGCGAGTATGGACATGGTCGCCCCCCTCGGATGAAGCGACCCTCAAGGAGGCATTGGCCCATATCGACAAGGGCCTGCCACCCTTGCCGATCAAGCCGCCTGAAGGGGCGCATTCGCATGGGGCGATTGACGTAGAGACACAGATCATCGTGGCCAACGCCAAGGGATCGGTGATGTGGGTCCAGACAGCAGATGGCTTGTCAAAGCCTTTGATGTTTAATGTGGCCAAGCCTTGTTGGCTGAGCGAATCCAAGGCCACGTCAGGGTCCATGATTTATGTCTTCGGCTTTGGCATGCGACCACCCTACGGCAAAACCATAATCGCAATCACGGGTGACAGCGGGACATTTTACCCTCCCCGAATCGTCGAGGCCCGCGCCTATCGTACGGCGGATAGTCGTCTGGTGTACTTTGAGGTGCCCAAGCAGATCAAGCCCGGCCCTTATGCCGTTTACATCCATAGCGGTGTCGGCGGTAAGTGGGGGTGGCGTAAGGCGGGCGACCTGGAAGTCGTTGCGGCTCCGACCGCTCCAGAGAAGATTTTTGACGTGCGAGAGTTCGGGGCCATGGGCGACGGACTTACCAACGATTATGTGGCGATCTGCAGCACGATCAAGGCGGCTTATAAAATCGGTGGCGGTACGGTTTTCTTCCCGCCTGGAACCTTTATGACGGATGAAACCATTTCCGTGCCCACTGGCGTGAATCTGCGTGGTGCGAGCAGGAAGACCTGCGTTCTACGGGGTTTCGGCGATGCGTCGAAGGCGACACGCAGAGCATGGTTCCACCGTGCCACACCTCCGACGGCGGTTGTCCGGTTGTACGATAGCACGAGCCTCGAGTTGTTGACCGTTGAGGGTGCTACCTGGAAGGGCCAGGGGGCTCACAGTCTGGTAGAGGCTATACCGAACGAGATCACGTTCCCTGCCGGAGGTAAAGTGCAAAACGTGACGGTTGTTGACTGCTGCCTGCGCGCGGATGAGGAAGATCCCAGATCGCGACGTCCGCTGTACAGGTCAGCATTTTACTGCAACCCGGATGCGTACCGGATCAAGGTACTGAGCAATGAAATCTTTGGGGGACTGGGCTGGGGAACTGGAGGTAGTGCCGGCCAGGCGGTTCGCATCGAGATCATAGGTAATACGATCCACGGCGGGGGGCTGAGCGACGTGGTGACAATCGGTGGCGGGTTCTCACAGAGCCTGATCGATGACAACAAGCTGGTGGACACGCCCGGGCGGATTTGCGTGGGCATGGGGTGGTATAACTACTTCCGGTTCAACGAGATCCACCAGGCCTTCCGCAGTACATGGGAAAACGCCGAAGAGGTCTATCTCGTTCACGGCGGCGTGGAGAGCAGCAAGAAGATCGGTTTCGCGACGGGCGGGTCGACCGATACGCTGGTGGATAAACAGCAGGACTGGAAGCCGGACTTCTACTACGATGCCACCCTCATGGTGATCTCGGGACGCGGTTTTGGCCAATATCGTCGGGTCATCAGCAACACAAAAGATACGCTGACTTTGGAGAAACCGTGGAACGTCATACCCGACTCCACTACAGAATATCTGGTCTCACCGTTGTTCACAGAAAATGCGTTCTTCGCCAACCTGAACAATACGCCATGTCGGCTGTCTTTCTGGCTCGACAGTGTGGCCAACGTGGTGGAGATGCATCGGGACGATCACGCCAAAGGGATGGATATGGTAGCCTCGGATGACAGCAAGGTCGATGAGGATGGCGTCGCCAGTCAGCTCTCCAAGTTCTTCCCCACCTACTACAACATGTTTGTCAACGGCTGGATGGACGGCACTGCCGCGTGGGTGAGTAATTCGGGCGGCAAGGCAGACAACGCCCACCGGGGTTACTCGAGCTTTGGAAATTTCGTCGTCGGCAATCGCATCCGTCAGCCACATACGCATCGCACCGGGTTTTATCATCAGGTTCCTCGCGACGCTGCGGGTATCAACGTCAGCGGCGGTTCCGTCCGGGTGGCGACTTCCCATACCATTGTCTCGAACAACTTTCTGGCCTCTACCTACACAGGAATCCGCGTGGACCCAACAGCACGCAAGACCCTTGTGTTAAACAACGAATTCGATCATGTGGACACGCCGATTGACGACCGTGGGGTGCTTACCATTATCAAGGACAATCGGCTCACAGGAAGTCACGGTGCCCGCGGAGTCGCTATCCCCGACGTGCGAAGCAAGCTGGATCTGCCGACGTGGAAGCCCAAGCCCTGGAAACCGGCGCCCTCCGAGACGATTTTACCCTTGGTCCATGACGTCGCAGCCTTGAAATATCTCGTTTCTGAACCACTGTACACAGCTTGCACGGGGGTCGACAGTACCGAACTGCAGTCTGAATGCCAAACGCACTTGCAAGAGTTGTTTATCCTGTTGAAAGAGTACGATGCCAAGAATGCGCATCTGCCCAAGGCGGCGTTTTTCCCGCGTTATCCACTGCGTAGTGCCAACAGCCTGGCCGTGATCCTCGGCTCCAAGGCGGCCAAGATGCTGATCTGTCCAACGTGCAGTCCGGAGTGGCAGCAAGTGGGACTCAACTACGTCTGGAACGAAAAACTCAACGGGCGCAAGCTGTCGGATATCAAACCTGACACGTGGCTCATGATGGATTGCGCCGCCGCCCACGAATGGATGGTAAGCAACCATTACTGCGGCCATCAAGGCAGGGTTAACGTGCTCTACGCCGATGGGACGGTCAAGCAGGTCACGCCCTTCTCCGTGGGCACGTGGCAAAAGAGTCCTTCTGGAACCTGGGAAGATTGGGCACGACAATGAAAACAACTTTCGTAATTGCATACCATGCTTGAGAGTGATTAACAGGTGAATTGTGTAGAAGATAGCATATGGGTGGTCCCGTGCTGAAACGCGGGGCGATTGCGACGCGTGCAAAGAAAGGAAGGATAGGTGCAACGTGGTTAGAAGTAAATCGCTGAGTATGCGATGGTTGAATGGTGCTGTTATGGCTTGTGTGATGTTGTTGGTAGCCACCTCTTGTACATTACAGGCGGCCACCAACGAGGTGCCACACGACTTTAAGTTAGAAGATCTGTGGGAAGACACACCGATGACGAAAGACCTGCCTCATGTTTGGAGTATCTATCGCCGGTATCGGTTCCCAAACAAACTGCATGAGCAGTTACGTCTCTACATGATTCGTCCGAAGGATTGGCAACCTGGCGACCGACGGCCGGCGATTGTGTTCGTTCACGGCGGAGGCTGGTCGAATGGAAACCCCGATCAGTGGTTCCCGCAGTGTCGATATTTCGCCCTGCGTGGTTTGGTGGCTGCAAGTGTGCAGTACCGTTTGAGAACCAAGAGCGTCGATGTTGACGGTTGCCTCGCGGACTGCAAATCAGCGATTCGCTACTTGCGTCGACATGCAACCGAATTGGGGATCAATCCCCAGAAGATCGCTGTAGTTGGCGAGTCGGCCGGTGGGCATCTGGCTGCTGCCTTGGGAACGATCGCTACGTTCAATCATCCGGAAGACGACTTGTCCTATTCGGCTGTGCCTGACGCTATGGTGCTGCTGAATCCCATCACCGATCTTAGCACCAAATGGGGCAACAGCTTGGGCGAAAAGGCGATGGTGCTTTCACCTCTGCACCACATTTCGAACAGGACACCGCCCACGCTCCTGATCCACGGCGATTCCGATCAGGGTGTGAGCCTAAAACAGTCACAGGATTTTGCCAAATGTATGACTGAACTAGGCCGTCCAGGCAGGCTAATTGTGTTTGAGGGTGCAAACCATGCGTTTCCGGTGTTCAAATACGGCCCAGACCGGTACGTAAAACGCACGATCCTTGAAATCGACAGATTCCTTGTAGAACGTGACTGGTTGGCAGGTCGGTGATCCACCAATACCGGACTACCTCCGGTGCTGGGACGATCCAGTAATAATATCCTCTGTTAGAAAATTGGGGTTTGCTTTGGAAATAACCGGCTGATTCATAGAGATTGTTTCAATTCTCTAAGTGTTAAGTCGAGACAATAGTGTTGCTCTTGCATCTGTTCTTTGGATGCGGTCATGGAATGTATTTATGCGTGATGAACCCAATCATCTGTATCCCCCCTTCGGTTACGTGTATCTATTACTCTGTCCCGTCTATAATGATGGGTACAATCGTTTTAATTTTATTCGGGCATC
>CAZYMD010000009.1:11042-43220 GCA_964649005.1 uncultured Pirellulales bacterium | reverse complement strand
ATCAAACCTCTTTTGAGGGAGCGTAAAATACGCTCCTCGTCATCCACAAATAGTATGGTAGTGTTCGTGTTGCTTGTTGCCATGACCTTTCACCTTAATAATATGTCAGGATATATTCATCCGTTTTTTCCTTACGTTTTTCGACGGCAAGATCAGTTCGCCGACATTTCTCTGAATTTCTGTTCGATTTCGAGACAAATAGAATCCACGGTTTGTGGTTGACATACAACTGCGTCCAGTTCTCTGCAATCATCCAGGCCTTCCATTACCTGTTCCGAGTTGACATCATCATCGCTATGCTGTTTTATTGGCAGTTGTATGGTAAACGTAGTGCCTTTTCCAGGCGTGCTATCAACAGATAACTGTCCATGGTGCTTGTTCACGATGATGTCATGTGAGACGCTCAGTCCCAGTCCCGTTCCCTTGCCTGGGTCTTTGGTTGTGAAGAACGGATCGAATATTTTTGATTTGGTCTCCATGTTGATGCCGGGACCGTCGTCGCTTATTTCACATACAGCATAATTGTCTGCAGTATATGTCTTGATGGTAATAGTGCCTGGTTTTTCTCTTTCCTGCGATTTAATTGCCTGTGCGGCGTTCACAAGTATGTTGAGAAACACCTGGTTTACCTGGCCCGAATTACAGAGGAGGGGCGGTATTTCCGTAAGTTCGGTGTAAATGTTGGCGTCGTATTTTATTTCGTTTTGCGCCACTGTCAGAGTGGCTTTGATCCCGTCGTTGAGGTTGTATTCGCAAGCGTTTCCCGCCTGATCTATCCTGGAGAAGTCTCTAAGGTTCTGTACGATACCGGTAATCCTCTCAAGGTCTTCTCTCGAATCGGAAAACAATTCTTCAAGGTCTTCCATTATGAAATCGATCTTCATTTCTTCTCGCGATATGTATATCGTTTTTATCTTCTCGAGCCTTAAGGCCTTATTTCCGCCCTGAACCTCTTTGCCCAGATCCTCATACATTGTGAATAGCTTCAAAAATTTGTTCATGTACTTTTGTAGCGTTTCAAAGTTACTCGCCACAAAACCTACCGGTGTATTAATTTCGTGTGCAACCCCTGCGGCGAGCTGCCCGATAGAGGCGAGCTTTTCATTCTGAACCAATTGTCCATGTATCAGGCCAAGTTCACGATTGGCTTGTTCGAGTTTGGCATTGGTTTCGGTTATGGCCTTCTCAGCTTGTTTGCGCTCCGTGATGTCCATGTAATTCACAACCACCCCAATGACTTCGGAATAGTCGGCATTGAAATAAGGGGTAGCAGTAGCCATATAAAAGGTTTCTTGACCGGCACCATTCGTTCGATTTGTTTCATATTGCTGGCGTCCCGGATTAGACAGGGCTCGCTTCAAGGCGCAGTTCTCAGTGTGACAGTTTGCTTCATGAATTACTTCGTAGCATTTCCTGCCTACCAGAGTGTCGATGTTTCCACCCAACAACGAGCAGAACGTGTCGTTCAACACTCTGATCTCGTAATTTCTGTCGATCACGCACAGGGGAGCCGACGCGCTGAGTATCTGCTGGAGTTCCTGCTGAGTCTCTTCCAGTTCTTCTTTAACCTGCCTTCGATTGGTGATATCATGAGAGATACCTACGATACCTTCCGCCTCACCGTTTTCGTCTCTTGTTATCGATGCATTGCATATGTGCCATCGCCACGTACCATCCTTGTGCCGTGTCCGATGTTCTAAGGTGCTGGCTCCCTGTTTGCCCTGAAGAAGCTCTGCTATGTATGATTTGCATGCAGGTATGTCTTCAGGATGAATAAAATCCGTGAGCTGCTTGCCGGTGACGTCTGCTATGTCATAACCAAGTATATCGGATATGCTTGGTGATACATAAGTGATTTCACCTGTAAGAGAAAGTGAGTAGACGACGTCATTCAACCTTTCGATGACTCGTCGGAAATTATCTTTGCCTTCGCGCAGAGACTCCTGGATATGCTTACGTTCGATAGCATACCTGATTGCTATTTCCAGGGTGGAAACATCGTAGCTGTTTTTGGGGAGATAGTCTTGTGCCCCTTTCGATATTGCCTCGAGACCGATCTCTTTATCATCCATTCCGGTAACGATGATAATTGCCGCACTCGGCTGCGCCTCGATAACCGTCGATAGAGTATCGAGGCCACCACTGTCAGGAAGATTCAAATCGAGCAGGACAATGTCGAACTTATGATCTTTCAGTATCTGCAGGACTTCGCCCATCGACTTTGCGTACAGCATTATGGATTCGGCAAGCGCGGAGTTTGCAAGCGTTCTGCCCATATGCCTTCTGCAGATCATGTCGTCATCAACGATAAGTATTTTCAACTGATCTTTGTACATCTGCTTCTTTAACTCCTGCCTGTCAGGTTAATCATCTTGAACAGGCCTCTCTTTCACGCCACATGCATATAATCAGGTGCGTACCATCTCGAGTAGGTGATCAAAAACGATTCCTACTCGATTCTTATTGCTTTGCCGCAAGCTAAGTTCTCGTCAATATGATGTCGGTGATTGCGATACTTGGCTCTGAGGCGGATCATCTCTTTATATTTTTAAGCGACGATATAGCCAACTGCCGAGTAGCAAAACACAGGATCACTATCTGATAACAAAAACCGTCTACGTCAGATGGTCTAATTTGCACAGATGTTATTCTCGTTGATATGACTGACCAAATCTGGCTTTTTTCGCAAGTGCGAAGTTATCTCCACTTCGGCACTTTCGTGACTCCAATAAAAGCATCGGCAAGATAGCAGTCGATGTTTCATGCGAATGGTCTTTGCCGTCGAGTTATTCTAAATGCTCTTATTTACTGCCTGATGGGGCCCCTTTTATCAGGTTTGGCAGACAAGAACTTTCAGGAATTTATATTATAGGACTCGGAATCTCTCGCTCAGGATTCTACGGATGACCTTAATCAGAAGAACACATACAATTTGAGTAAAAACGGAGAGGACAGGATTCGAACCTGCGGTACCCGTAAGGGCACACCGGTTTTCGAAACCGGCTCCTTCAGCCACTCGGACACCTCTCCATATTGTCAGGTCTATACCTTTTCAGGTTGACTTTATGCATTGCGTTTTCATTGGCTTTGTAAACGACAGGTCCAACATTGTAGTCTTCGCGAGATCGCTGGCAAGGAGAAAAAGCGAGGATGGCGTGAAAGCGCGAAATAGCTTGTTTCTGATTCGTTTCGATTGTTTGGGGAATGCTCCATGGGGCCATAAAAACCGCCTTTTCACTTGTGAAAGGGGGCCTGATTAGAAAAACATCTTTGATTATGAAAAAAGTAGTTGCAATAAAATGAACATATATTCATAATATGAGTATTGATACTTTTGTATGAAGGCCTGTTCAAGCAATCGGGCATAAGGAATTTAACCATGACCGGGAATTCTGAAAAGCTTCCTCGAAGGGAGCGTGAGCGTTTACAACACAAGGATGAAATACTATCGGCGGCGTTGAAACTCTTCTCAGAGAAGGGCTTTCACAATGTGTCAATGCAAGAAATAGCGACAGAGGCCGAATTTGCAACCGGGACGCTGTATAACTTTTTCCCAAGCAAGGAAGCGCTCTTTGACGAATTGGCGGATGGTTGTGCGGAAAGGATAATCAGTAGTTTGAATGTGGCTCTGGAGAAACCTGGCAATGAAGTTGAAAAATTGCGAACATTTATTCGTTATCAACCTCAGATGATTGAGGAAAATGCAGACTTCATCAGGCTGTATGTCTCGGAAGTGGGCGTGCGCGGCACCAAATTGTCTCAGCGTAGCGACAAGCAAAAGGTCGATGCCGTGTTGAATGTCAGGCTGAGTAAGCTTTTGAAGGCGGGAATTGACAAAGGTATTTTTCGTTGCGTTGATCCGGATATTGCTACACAAGCACTGACTTCTCTTTTAGAGACTATTGGCCTTGATTTGGGAAGTAATTTCGATATGGCTCAGGCAACAGAGATATTCGCGAAGGTCGAAGAGCTATTCCTGGATGGTTTGTTGATGACTGAGGGTAAAAACAATGAATAGCAGGGTGATCCTCAGTCTATTTATAACTGTAATTGTTATAGCCCTGCTCGGTGGCTGCAAGTCGTTTAATGGTCTTGAAGTACGGCGTGAACATGCCGAGAGCTTTGCCGGCAATATGGAAACAAAGACCGAACAGACGCTGTCGGACTATGACTCACTCAAACTCGACGATTGCATCCGCATTGCTCTGGAGAACAGCCTGAGCATAAAGGTGGCCGAGATTCAAGGTCGTGTCGCAACTCTTGAGAAGAACATTTCGTTCGCCAATTTCCTGCCCACGGTGGATTTGAATTACGAGGATTATGAATCGGATCCTGAGCGAAAGATTAAGTTCGGGGGCGATGGTCTCGCGATGAGTGACAAGCACGTGCGCGAGATAAGCTGGCAGATCAGGATGTCGATTTTCAATCCTATGACTTGGTTTTTGCATTCAATGCACCAGCGTGGCGAGGAGATGGCGGCTCTTATGACTGAATATACGAAGCAGTTGACAGTTCTCGATGTGACTGCGAGGTATTTTCAATGTTTGTCATTGGAGCAGTTGGAACTTTCGATACAGAGCCAGTTGGAAGCAGTGGAGGCTTTCGAGAAAGACGTGCAGGCGTTTTACGACGAGGGTATGTTGACTCGGTGGCAGGCGCTTGAGGCGCAGGTCGTGTTGAAGGGACGTCAGAACAGCCTGCGTGCTATACGCGACGAGCGGACGAAGGCCGGAGCTGAATTGCTGGCCGCTATGGGATTATCTCCTCTTGGCGCTGTGACTCTGTCGCCCGATACGCCGCTTGAGAAGCCTGAGGGGATATTGACTGACTATGTGCTCGAAGCGCTCATGAAGCATCCGAGTCTATCAATTGCGGACAGGCAAATCGCCATCGAAAAGGAAAAAGTGAAGATAGCAATTGCCGATTTCCTGCCCTCGCTTATTGGCTATGCCACGCGAACCAATTCTTCGGATTCGCATCTGATGTATCGTAACTATTGGATCGGTGGCCTCAGTGGGACGTTAAGCATATTCAATGGGTTCGCGAACATAAACGGTTACAAAGCAGCGAAAAAAAATGCTGAGCAAGCATTTGTTCGGCGTGAACAGGAAGCTTTGACCTTGATGCTGCAAGTTGTCAAGGCGGATCTGGATGTGAAAGACTCCGAGAACAATATGTCGCTTAACGAGATGGCTTATGAGGCGGCTTCGGCGCGATATGAAGAGACCAGGGCCCATTGGAAGGAGGGCCTTGTTGACTCAGCGAAAATGCTCGACGTACTGGCCCGGAAAGACCAGGCCCAGGCAGCCTTGATGAATGCACGTTACCGTCAGCAGCTAAGCATAGCGACCTTGCTCAATGTCATGGGCGGGACGGATACAAGTGTTGGGAGTACTATTGATGACAACTGAACAGCAAGAGGCCCCTGCGAGTGAAGTGGGGATCCAGAGCAGCAAAAAATGGATAATCGTGGTTGTGTTGGCGCTGATTGTGGCCGTGGGGGTATTTCTGCTCGGACGGCACTACGGCGGTAAAGCCGGCGCCGATGCTACCGTTGAGGAAGCTGCTACCGAACGTGGGACGTCTGTTGTCGTGACGCCCGCTCAAATGCGGCTTTTCAAAGATCAGGTTCTCGTTCAGGGTAATGTGGAAGCTAAGAACTACGCGTTAGTTTCGCCCAGGATTCCAGGCGTGATTGAGTCTATCCTTGTTGATGAGGGTGATATCGTAAAGGCAAATGAAACAAAGCTGTTTCAGACGGATTCGCTTTCGCTGCAGAAAGCGGTTCAGATCAAGCAGAACCAGCTTGCTGTAGCTGGTTGTGGCAGGCGCGAAGCCGCAGCGAACCTGGACAAGATCGAGACCGATCTCCGCAAGGCCGAGCTTGACTACAATCGTTTTGAACGCCTCCTGGAGAACAAGCACGTCACTGCTGATGCGTTCGAGCAGCAGCAATCGCGATACGAACAACTTCAGGCCGCTGTGAAGCTGGCCCAGGCTCAGGTCGATTTGGTTGCTGAGCAGGAGAATCTGGCCAATGCTGCTTTGTCCATCGCAAAGAAGGATCTGGCTGATGCGAGTGTGTATGCCCCTGTAGATGGATGCGTGAGTATGCGTCTTAAGGAGCCCGGCGAAATGGGTAGTCCGGGGCAACCTGTTTTGCGTATCGATGACGTTAATGTTGTCGAAGTAGCCGCGTTTCTTCCGGCACAATACTACTCGTCTGTTGTAACGGGCCGCACCGTAATGAATATACAGGTCGCGAAGGTTGATGTGGGTGAAAATACAATCACTTACAAAAGCCCGACCATTAATAACAAAATGCGCACGTTCGAGATCAAATGTGTTCTCGCCGGTCCTCCCGATAGTGTTGTTCCCGGCGCTATGGCGCAGATTGCTGTGGTGCTGGATAGCCGGACCACTCTTGGCGTGCCATCCGGAGCTATCGAACGGCGGAGCGATCAGAACGTCATCTTCGTTGTTGCCGGTAATATAGCAAGTCGGATACCCATCGAAACAGGGATTGAAAATGCCGGCTGGATCGAAGTGCGCAAAGGCGATTTGAAGGAAGGAACACCCGTCGTCACGATGGGCCAGTACCAGCTCGATGATGGGACTGCGGTTGTAATCCAACAGGAGGAGAAGTAATGTTTCTTTCCGATACCTCCGTCCGAAGACCTATCGCCATGAGCTGCCTGATAATAGGGCTGACCCTCATGGGCCTGAATGCCTGGCGCACAATGGGCGTGGAATTGATGCCTAAGATGGATGCGCCTTTCATTACGATAACCACGATTTATCCCGGCGCCAGTCCCGAGCAGATCGAGACAGATGTAGCCAAGCGTATTGAAGATCAGATGGTGACAATTGACGGCCTCAAGCACGTCAGTTCCTCCTGTATGGAGAATGTCTGCCAGACATTTCTCGAATTCGAGATGGATGTCGATGTTGATATCGCTGCAACCGATGTTCGCGAAAAGCTCGACCTGATTCGCGCTGATTTTCCCGAGGATGTCGAGGATCCGAAGATTCTCAAATTCGATATCAACGCCACGCCAGTGGTTCACATCGTGCTGACAGGTGACGCCGCCCTGGATGAGTTGTATGATTTTGCAGATAATACTCTGCGGGATCGGATTACAGTAATTTCAGGCGTCGCTGATGTGGAATTGATCGGCGGGGCGGAACGCGAAGTTCATGTCATGCTGGACCGGGACAAGCTGGCTTCCAAAGGACTCAGCAGCACAGATGTTGTTGCGGCTATTCGTAATGGAGTGCGCACGATCCCATCGGGTCGCGTGCAGGATTCTGGGCGCGAGTATTCCGTGAAATTCGATGCAGAGTACAAAGAGGTGGCCGAGATTGGCGGGCTCGAAGTCTCTAATGAGGATAGTAAAAGGACGTACATTCGGGATATTGGCCGTGTGGTCATGACGACTGAGGAACTGCGCCAGATGGCCCGAATTAATGGTCGTCCCTGCATCTACATCAAGATCGTTAAGAAAGCCGAAGCCAATGCGGTTCGCGTCGTCAACCGCGTCAAGGCTGCTATGGACAAGCTCAACAAGGAACTACCTGGGGGTATGGAGCTGATCTGGGTTACTGATGACGGCCGCTTTATCGAGGCTTCGGTTCAGAGTGCGTGGATCAATGTGGGGCAGGGGGTACTGCTGACAGCCGCCATTCTTTTCTTCTTCCTCTATAACATTCGCACGACACTGGTTGTTGTCATTACTATGCCACTGACTATTATCATCGGCCTGTTCTTCATGCAGCTTCTCGGTTACACGTTGAACACCTCGACATTGATCGCCATCGGGATGTCTGTCGGCATCCTGGTGACTAATTCGATTGTTGTGTTGGAATCAATTGTCAAAAGGCTCGCCAGGACGGGCGATCCGAAAGAAGCCTCGCGGCTGGGAGCGAAGGAAGTCACCATAGCGGTTCTGGCCAGCGCCGGGACCAACATTGTCGTGCTGTTTCCAATTGCAATGATGGGCAGCAAAATTGGCATGTTTCTCAGGCCTTTGGCTTTGAGTATGCTAATTATGACCGCGGTGTCGTTGTTCATCTCCTTTACTCTGACGCCTTTGCTGTGTTCGATTATGCTCAAGCCCGTTAAGAGTGGACGTAAGGGTTTGCTGGTTCGGATGGAAGCCGGGTTCAACCGTTTTTTGGCTGCTTTGGTTGGTGGTTATCGCAGCGTTCTGTCGTTTAATGAGAAACATCGGCTGGCGGCCATAGGAACAATGGTTCTGGTCGTATTAATGCTGTTCCATTCGATGTCCCTCACCGGGCGGATCGGATTCGATATGTTTTCGAATCCGGACAAGGCCCAGTTGTATGTCAAGCTGGAATACCCGACTGATTACGACCTGGAGCGGTCGGTGGCCCGAGTCGCAGATATTGAAAGAAGACTTCGCGATGTGCCTGACCTCAAGAACATCCTCAGCTCGGTTGGCAAGGTCGAAGGTATGATCGGACAATCAACCCAGGGAATTTACCTGGCTCAGATTCTGCTGACGTTCCCCGACCGGGATCAGCGTACTATTACTATCGATGAGCTTCAGGCGGAGGTTCGTTCGCGTCTTGTAGGTTATCCCGAATGCATCATGACTGTCACCCAACCCAGCATGATCGGCGGACAGGATCAGGATATCGAGCTGGAGATAGCGGGGACGGAGCTTGCTGTACTTGATGGCCTGGCAGTCAGAACTAAAAGGTTAGCTGAAGAGATAGAGGGCTATCAGGATGTGGATACTACTGTGCGTGCGGGCAAGCCTGAATTGGCCATCATTCCCAATCGTTCGGTTTTAGCCGATCTGAATTTGCCCGCGGTCGGCCTTGGCATGGCTTTGCGAGCCAACCTCGAGGGGCTTGAGGCGGGCACATTCAAAAAGGGTGATCGTAACTATGATATTATCGTCGAGTATGCGGATCGTAAGGGCAAACAGCAGGTCGAGCAGTTTATGTTCCCTGCCGCACCAGGCAAACCTATTCTGCTGGCGAACCTCGCTGAGATCGAGCAGCGCATCGCCCCGATTCAGATAACACGAGAAGACAAACGTCGCGTTACGAAGGTCATTGCCAATTTAGGTCCTGGATTGCCTTTGGGCACAGCGGTCGATCAGTTGGGCGGCCAGATCGATGAAGGTGGACATTTCCCGCCTGGCTACGACTACAAATTTACAGGAATATATGAAATGATGGGTGAGATGCAGGCCGATTTCGGAGAGGCAATTTTAACGGCTATCGTTTTAGTAATTTTGTCTCTGGCCGCTATCCTGGAATCGTTCAAGCAGCCCTGGCTCATACTCATGACACTGCCTCTGGCCCTGATTGGTGTGCTTTGGGCTCTGGCGCTGGGCGGCGAAAGCCTTTCGATGTTCGTGTTGTTGGGTATCGTGATGATGATCGGTATCGTTGTTAACAACGCCATCCTTATAGTGGACCAGTTCAATGTGCATGTCACAGAAGGTATTCCGCGCCACAAGGCCATGATTACGGCTTCGTGCGAGCGTTTCAGGCCGATTATTATGATTACTTTAGCTGCGGTGCTCGGTATGCTTCCGCTCGCTTTGGGACGCGGCATCGGAGCGGAAATGCGAAATAGCGTCGGTGTTGCCTCTGTCGGTGGCATTCTTGTATCGGGCATCCTGACGCTTATTGTAATACCTATTCTCTACGACATGTTCACGCGCAAGAGCAGTAAAAAATGATATCTTGCCGTCACTATAACCTATCCCAAAATCCTCGCTGTTGGCGTTCTCAGTGTCATAAACGGCATTTTCTTGAGGTTTTGCGATGACTTATAGTCGTGGCTATGTTAATACAGGGTTGTAAAACCTTTGCCGCAGTAATGGAAGATGCATTGGAAAGCAACTTTTCCGATCTTGGGGATCAAACATCACGCCGTTTTTTACGTAGAATAAAAGTCATACACTTATGCATTGTTTCGATGTATCGGTGAAAACTGCCGTATTCGGGCACAAATAATGATCCACTACAAAAACCGAAAACGAAAGATACACATCGTAACACTGGACCCGATTCTGGCAACGGATGTTTATGAACGGTTGCATATTTATCCCGGAATGGAATCTGTCGAGTTGATTTTGCCGGGCCGTAACGGATCAGAAATCACTGTAGAGGATATTCACGCATTGGCGCTGGATACCAGGACCTCAAGTATTATAATCCTGGATGTGCGCCACCAGACACTCGCCAGGCTGATGCAGGCATACGGCAAAATTGTCCGCTTCAATCGTCCCGACTTCAATACTTACTGCTATTCCGTGGTAATCGGGGATGGTCCGCGCGGCGTCTCCCACCCTAATGGAGCGCTGGACGCATTCCAGAGATACCTTGCGGATATACGTATCGATTACAGTCCCGGAGTATTTTTTGCCGATCCGTTCCTGCACTATAGCCATGAGGAAATGCAGGAACTCGTATTGTACGAAGGCAACATGCTTCCCAAGAGACTGCCTGAGCAGATAGGTAAATACTTCAAGGACGAGGATCTGACAGTGGAACGTGCTCGGTCCTATTTCAGAGCTGCCGGCGTTGCTGACCAAAAGAAGGCGGCCAAGAGAAGACGCAGACAAATCAAGCTTGCTAAATTCTACAGTCATATGCTCGAAGTGGATTTTTCAGACAATACGCAGCAGCTAAAGCATAGCTTGTCCAAGAAGGGATATTCCATGCCTGGTGAAGCGCTGCGGCTTAATACTTATCCGTTCTTTTTCGAGCAGTGGGTGCGCGATCTGCTCCATAAAGCGACTGTTAAGGTCCATTCGTGAGCCGTACTCGAATACCAGCCTCAATCGGCATGGTCAAGGGTGATGAGAATAATCTATCCAGGAACTACAGGCAGCGTAGGAGAGCATCACGCAAAAAAAGCCGGGACACATAAAACTATGCGCCCCAGTGTTCTTGAATCAAAGATTAAGAAGTTCTAACAAAACATCCTGGATTCCCGCTTTCGCGGGGATGACAAGAAGAAGAATACGAGTTTTGTTAGAGTCCCTAAATCTGATCTGAGCAGATGCGCTCAGATCAAAAAAGTCTATCGTCTCCTTCTTCTGCCACTGATGACAGCGTCTGCGCGACGGTTGACTTCGTCTGAAATATTCATATCGCGTATCTTCTGAGCGAGGTCTCTGGCGGCTTGCCTGTTCCTTGACTGCATGTTGCCCGCCAATTGTACAGCCGCCAATCCCGCCTCAACTTTGAACTTGTCGTTTGCAACCAGGCCTAACAGCTTCTCAGCCACTTTTGCATTGGGCAGTGTGCCCATAGCGGCAATCGCCTGCCTTTTTTCCTCATCACGCTTTGCAATATCGAAGGCGCGGAAGCATAAACTCATTCTACTGTCCATCGCAGCCTGATCGTTCGTGCTAATAAGTCGCAGTGCGCCTCTCACTGCGAGAACGTAATGCGTCAGAGAAGTATCGGATTTTGATGCGATTGCGAGCAGGTTTTCTGCTGCATCGAAATCTGGCCAGTTGCTGAGCGTCCGTATCCCGGCCTCACGCAGGGCCGCATCGGAAGAGTTCGCCGCATCTGTTGCAGCCTTCAATGCCGCCGAGCCCCCTAAAGCATCAAGTGATGTCAGCAGGGCGATCTTGCCTGCGCCGCTGGATTTTTCCATCTGACTTACAATAATACCTGCTGTTGCGTCTTTGTCCGTTGCTTTGGCCAGAGCGGACTTCAATGCGGCCACTCCGCTGTTGCGGGCCGACCCATTTTGGGTCTCAGCCAAAAGTTTGGCCAAAGTCCCTATATCTATGGAATCAGCGACATCGATCAAGGCCTTGAATCCTGCTGTGCTGATACTCTCATCTTTATCACCTGCAAAGGCCAACAGTTTCTCGGCCGCTCCAGGCATGTGCCGTTTTCCAATAAGTCCGATTGCCACGTCTCTAACTTTAGACTCACCCGCCGTGGACTGTGCTGCAATAACCTCATCAACGCGTGGTCCGGCCATTACTCCGAGTGTTGCCTTGGCCGCCTTCTGCATGGAGCCGCTACCATTAGCAGCGATTTCGAGCAGCGCCTTGGCCCCGGCGTCGGCCCCAATCGCTCCCAACGTTCCGATTGCCGCAAGGCGTACTGATTCATCGGCACTATTCAGTGCTTTTTTAGCGTATTGCACACAGGAGATGTCACCGCGGTCGGCTATAAGGCCGAGAACCTGGACCTGACAGGCGGAGTCGAGATCGGAAAATATCTTGCAAAGGGTCTGCATCGGCGCGGTCGTCGCTGCTTGCCTTGCAGCCTGGATCGCAATAGCACGCACCTTGGGATCGTCGTCACGGGCGATATTGCCGATTTCTTTGGCGCCTAATTCTGGATCGCAAATAATCAGGCCGTTGATGGCCGCGTTTCGGATGTTAAACGGATTCGGGCTGCCTGAATCGCGCGCCATATCAGTTGCGCCGCTGTACAGAGCGCCAAAAATTCCGGCCGCGGCTTCATATTCTTTTGCTTTAACTAATTTTTGAGCAATGTCTATGAGTCCCTGGGCTGCCTTCATGTGAAGATCGCTCAACGGAGTTTCGAATACGCCGAACAAGGCCAAGACGCTGCTCTCGCCGCCGATATTCGACAGGGCGGTGACAGTTGCCGCTGCGACCTTCGGATCGGAGTCGTTGAGCATTCGTGCTATGGCGTCAACTGGCGTTCCTTCACCTCGCAAACCAAGAGAGTTTATCAGGCCGATTTTCCAACTGGATTCTTTGGCCTTTGCCAGTTCGCTCAAGAGAATGTTTGTGGCCCCTGGATCGGAATTCTTCTCCAGCGCACGACGTGCATAGTCACGCAGATGCTTATCTTCCGCCGACAGTAGCTTTGTCAGGGCAGGCAGGGATTCTTTACCGCCTGTGCGTTCAATTTGTAATACGAACCAATGCTGAACAGTGTCGGGCATTTTCGCCTGTTCGAGATTTTTAATGAGAACCGTCGCAAATGCTACACGCTCCGATTCGGCGCCAGGCCTGGCGGCGTGGGCCCCCATGTCCTGGAGCATGATCTGATATTTGTATCTCGAGCCTACATCATCAGCCGACATCAAGGGTAGCAGGTAGTCGATTGCTTTCTGATAGGCCTCCGCCAACTGTTGGGCGTTACGGGCAGGCGCCTCTTTTGGGCCGCAAAGTTGGGCCACAAGATCCTGGCCGCTCTGGGCTAAAACGCCTGTTGGCATCATGAGCACGAACATGACAATTGCGAAATATACTAATCTTAAAAGTTTGCTATTCATCTTTATTCACCTTTCGATCGACGCTTATATCTTTACGAAAATCAGGTCAGTTGTTCAACCACAGCTCTCACAGCACGTATGGCGCACGTCTTGGCCGGTCGTACCAGCGATTCGCGGCCGGATCGCCAAGAATCTTCTCCTCGGCCGGATCCCAGTTGATCGGCCTGCGGAGTCGTTCGGCGATACCGCTGAGGTGACATATGGTTGCTGTGCGATGACCGATTTCGCAGTCACAGATTGTCTTTTTGCCTGTGCGAATGCAATCGAGCCAATTGCCCTCGTGGTAGTTGGAATCGTATAAGTGAATCTCGCTTGGCAGCAGCGGGGCGCTCGCCAGATCCACAGGCTTCGTATCGAGTCTTCCTCCCCGGCTGACCATTACTTCGCCTTCGGTGCCGATGAATTGGATCATGTGTCCACCCCAGACGGGGTGGTCGCGCAGGACAGCGGTCCCGTCCGCGTAGTAGTGCGTCTGATATTCATTCCCGTGCCAGCCTTTCGGAACGAACTTAACCGGGCCGGAATTATCCATTCCAAGCGCCCACTGTATAATATCGAAGTGGTGTGCCCCCCAGTCGCCGTTCTTACGCGAGCCATATTCCCAGAAGCGACGCCATCCACCGCCGTAGTTGCCTTTTACACGCTCTTCATTATATGGATACCATGGCGTTGGTCCGAGCCATCGGTCGTAGTCGAATCCTTCAGGTATGGGCTGTTCGGGCAGCGTGGCTGGCGGTGCGAACCGACCGAGTCCTGTATAGATCGTATGAACCTTGCCGATCCAGCCATTGCGAACGATTTCACATGCTTTGCGAAATGCCCGCTCCGAGCGCTGCTGCGAGCCGACCTGGAAGGTCACGCCGTAGTGCTTGCATGCATCGCTCATCATCCTTCCTTCAGCGATAGTCAGCGTCATAGGCTTCTGGCAGTAAACGTGCTTGCCTGTCTTGATCGCGGCCAGAGAGCACATCGCGTGCCAGTGGTCCGGTGTTATAACGAAAACCGCATCGATGTCAGGTCGTGCGCAAAGCTGCTCGTACTCGAGATAGGCATCGCAGCCCTTGTACGTTCCGCTTGCCATCTGATTTGCATAGGTTTTCTCAGCGCGTGCCTTGGCGCTTTCGCGTTTATGCTTGTCGACGTCGCATACCGCCAGGACCTGGACATCATTACGTCCGAGCATGGGGCCGAAGTGACTGCCCATCATAAGGCCCATTCCGATCATGCCGAGCGTGATTCGATTACTTGGCGCCGTTGCCCCGAAAACTGTCGAAGGCACGATGCTTGGGAATATCGCTGCGGCGCCGATTGTTGCGGCCCCTTTGAATAAAAAATCACGACGACTCAGAGAGTGCTTGTTTTTCATGGATCATTTCTCCTTTATATTTTTTATTCTTCGCTTTCCTGAACATTCAGACTTTCTCAATTATCATCATCAGGCTGCCCATAGCGGGGCTTTTTCTCTCGTAAGGAAAGGAACTGACAGATGCTTCCGCCAGGATCATGCTGCACTTGCCAAACGATTACTTATGCTATCCCATCGTCATGTTGTGTTCAAGCAGTATTCAAAGAGTACTTCATAAATTACAACGTGCATGATCTTATCCAATTTCAAGAAAATGTAGCCGTTGCCCGGAGGAATTAATATCTGCTTATATTGTGCTGTGACACCGGTCTATCTCATATAAAAGACTCCTTATACCCGCGGATTTATTTCAATTATTTAACGCCTGTCCAAATGAATCGTTGCACCGAAAGCGAGTTTGACGATTGACTCTATGTAATCGGGCTTCTAAGATGAAGGTTTATAATCGTTACGCAGTAAAGAACGTATGTTCGATGCGTTCGCAGGGCATGGATGTTTTGGCGGGTAGTTTCCTTGCCGAGCAGGACCAGATGGAAAATGATTCGATACAGTCTGTTGATGGTGTTGATAACGGCCGCAAGCCCTTGCGAACGGTCCTGCTGATTGCCTTTGCGATTGCTATGGCGTATCTGTTCATGACCACCCGTTCGACTCTGTGGGACCGGGACGAAGGATACTACAGCCGGGTAACGATGGAAATGCTGGAATCGGGCGACTACATAGTTCCCTTTTTCAACGGCAGTCCGTGGCTCGAAAAGCCCATACTGATCTATTGGCTCATGTCACTGCCCGTTCGGTTCGTGGGGCCCGCGGAGTATGCTTTTCGCTTCTTCAGCGTTATGGGAACGGCGCTGACATGCCTGTTCACATTTCTGATCGCCAGGCGGCTTGTTGATGCCCGCTCGGCTTTCATGGCGATGCTGGTGCTCCCTTCCACGCTTATGATGCTTGTCGTTGGAACCTCCGCCATCCCCGATGCGGTCCTGTTGCCGTTTGCAGTCTACGCCATGCTGGTCTTTGTCGAGGCGATGCAGACGGGCACGCGTGCTCGTCACGTAGTGTTGATGGGCCTTGCGTTCGGACTCGGGATGCTGGCCAAGGGGCCGATAGGCGTCCTGCCCGTACCGGCGATTCTCCTAACCCTGTGGCTTTCGCGCAGGCAAGTGCCGCGGCTGCCAAAACAACTGTTCAACACAGCCTTGGCGTTGGCCCTTGGCGCTCTCATTTTCCTGCTGTGGATCATTCCCGCGAACAAGGCCACGGATGGCGAGTTCTTCCGAATTTTTTTCGGACAGCACGTTTTTGGCAGGGCCCTCAAGCCCATGCAACATCACGGCGGAGAATTCCTTCTTTCTTTGCCATACTATATCCCAGTGCTGATAGGAGGCTTTTTCCCCTGGTCGTTGTATCTGCCTGGGACTTTCTCAGCCCTTTTAGGCAGACGAATCGGTGGCCCTCGCGCCAGAGCCTTACTGATCTCCTGGATTGCTTCTACATTCGTGTTAATGACGCTGGCCGCAACCAAGCTGCCGCATTACATAGCGTTCATTTGGCCTGCCCTGGCGATAGCGACAGCCGCCACGATAACAGCGGCGCAGGAAAACAGGCTCGAACCTCGTGACCTGCGGTGGCTGCGCAGAGGTGTATGGTTCTATGCTCCGTTCGTTTTTATAGGTGTAGGTGGATTCATTATTGTGCCGGTTATGTTGAAGGCTCCTCTGACCTTTATAATCTGGTGCCTTTTGTGCGCCGCAGTGCTTGCCGTTATGGGAATTGTGACGGTTCGCAGGCATCTCGCCGCCGGGGCTGCTGCAAGCTGGCGTGTTCTTCTCATTGGCATGATCTTATTCCAGGTTCCGTTTCTGTTGGGCGTTCTGCCTGGGATTGAGCGGATCAAGATACCGCCGGCCATCGGCAAGGCCGTTCGTCAGAAAGTTTCCGGTGATACTCCTGTTGCTGTGTACGAGTATTTTCAGCCGAGCCTGGTTTTCTATTTGGACAGGAATGTAGAGCGCCTTCGCAACGAGCAGGATGTGGTCGAATGGGCTGGCAGGCCGGAGCAGGGCGCCTTGATTGTGCCCAGTGAAGTCTTCGAAAAGTTGCACAAGGAATATAACCTTGTGGGCCTTGAACAGATCGCGCTGAAAGAAGGGTACAACTATACCAAAGGCGAAGCGCTCACAATCGTGGCGATTAGGCGCAAGATCGACTGAGCGCATCCGCTGTGGTCTGCGAAGCATTGTTGTATTGCATTGATCTAATACTCGGCTCTTACAAGCTCCAACCCTGTCGATATTCCGTGCGGATGTACTTGTTGGCTTCTGGCAGATTCGTCACCTTCAGGTTCTCGGCGTCCCATTCGATTCTGGCGTCCATTCGTTTGGCTACGTTTCCAAGCAGACATATTTCGGTGAGCGGGCCTGAATAGGCGAAGTCCGCTCCGGCCTGCCGGCCTTCCTTGCAGGCGCGGACCCAATCCATCTCATGTGAGTCTTTGACTCTTGGGATCGTCTTTTCGGGCTGCTTGTATTCTTTCATACTGCTCTCGGGGATCAATCTGGGGCCTTCTCCATAAACACCGCCGACGAGTTTTCCCTTTGTGCCCTTGAAGAGTATGCCGCCTTCAGTGTGGCCCATGCGCCGACCATCTTCCAGCTCCGGCGGCCTCGGCGCGCGGAGCCCTTCGTACCATGTCAGCTTGACAGGAGGCAAATCTCCCCTTGCGCCGAATTGATATGTCACGACCGCAGCCAGCGGGTGCGTATCGGGATTCAAATCCAGTGACGTCGCTTCGATAGTCTCGGGATGTCCGAGCTTCAAGGCCCAGAATGCACCGTCGAGTGTGTGAGCGCCTCTGTCGCCCATCATGCCGCAGCCAAAGTCCCACCAGCATCGCCAGACGCCCGGATGATACGCAGGGTGGTAGGGGCGCTTCGGAGCCGGGCCCAGCCAGAGATCCCAGTCCAATCCGGACGGCATCGGCGGCGTGTCACTGGGTCGTCTGTTCCACTTCGAGCTCCAGTAGGCATGCCCGAACGGAAAATACGACAAGCTGCACCACGCATCGACCTCGCGTACCTCGCCTATAGCGCCGTCCCATATCCATTCGCAGATCAATCGGTTCCCTTCGCTTGAATGTCCCTGTATTCCCATCTGTGTTGTCACGCCGTATTTCTTCGCTGCTTTCGCTAACATGCGCGACTCGTAGACATCGTGAGTCAGGGGTTTCTGGCAATAGACGTGCTTGCCCATTTTCATCGCGGCCATTGCGATAATTGCGTGCGTATGATCGGGCGTGGCGATCATCACAGCATCGATATCCTTCTGCGTCTCCAGCATCTTGCGAAAATCGGTGTGGACCTTCGCCTTGGGGTATCGCTTAATCGTTTCGGCTGCATAGTTCATGTCCACGTCGCACAGGGCCACAATATTTTCGCTTTCGAGCTGCCGAAGATTGCTTTTGCCCATACCACCAAAGCCTATGCCGGCTATGTTGAGCTTTTCGCTGGGCGGTGTATTACCGGCTCCTCCGAGAACGTGACGAGGAACAATCGTAAACGCCGCGGCGCTCGCTGTTGCTGCAAGAAAGCGTCGTCTGCTTCTATTGTGCTCTGACATTTGCCTGTCTCCTCATAAGACACCCTTTTATTTCGGGCCTATTTCAATTGCTCGAGATGGTAACGAGCCCATGTGTGATTAACGTTAAGCTCGACTGTTTTCGACAGTGATTCGCGGGCCTCGACAAGTTGATTCTTTCCGAGATATCCCAGGGCCATCATGTAATGCCCAGTGGCAGTGCGAACGCGGGCACCTTCGCCTTCTCCGAATTTTGCGAAGAAATCGACATCTTCTGTGCCAGCGATTCTTTTCTCGCCCAGGTTGATTAACTTATCGAATATTTCTGTCGCCTTGTCACTTTCATCTGTTTTCTGATGGGCTATGCCCTGGTAGTAGATGTATTCTGAATCACGGATATCCTGGCTGGTTGCTTTCTTAAAAAACTCCCGTGCTTTGTCGGCCTCACCGAGCGCCTCATAGCATTCACCAAGAAAATAGCTAATTTGTACATTCCTGTCGTAATCACGATCGCGCCCGACCTGGTGATTTTCGGGATATTCGTTCGCCATCAGCAAGTCATCGAGCGCGGATTTGTAATCCTTCTTTGCGAATCGCGCCAGGCCACGCAGCAGGTATGCATCCACATGCGTCTCGTGAAGCCGCCTATTGCCTTCCCTTATATGGAAGAAATAATTTTGCAGATATTCGATTGCCTTGTCGTACTTGCCCGCCTGAGTTAGAACGATGATCTCCCGAATGAGCGAATCCTCGCGTTTTTGTACGTATTCATGATGCGATTCGAGAGTCGCCAGGCGTGTCTTTATGTCGGCTCCGCTGCTCTCGTAGAGCTGGTCCAACTCGTAATAGTATCGCGGCTGCTGCGGATTATACGCAATCGCTTTTTCGTAGCCGGCAATTGCCTTGCCTATATCTTCCTGTGCGTACCGATAGCCCCAGCCCAGATTCCTATACGCGATGGCCATGGAATCATCCATCTCGACAGCCCTCTCCCACTGCTCTATGGCTTTCTCTGGCTGCAAGTCGTATAGCAGATTACCTAAATAATAGTGGGCTTTTGCATCGCGGGGATTCTGCTTAATAGCCTCAGCCAGAATGTCGATACTCTCCAGCCTGAACGGGAAACAGTAATCGGTTGGGCACTGCATTGCACTTTTATAAAAGCGTTTCGCTTTGTTCTGGTCGCCTTGCTTTGAAGACAGATATGCCATGTAATAATGAATCGTTGCGTAATCACTCAGCCCGTCCTTTTTCATCCGTACCGCTCGCGACAGGACATCCACCGCATCGTCATAGAATCCGCAGGCAATATAGTCCGTGGCCAGTTCCAGGTACGATTCAGCATAGTCCCTCATTACAGCCTTTAGTTGCGTAAGCTGCTTTGCTGCCTGTTGCTTACGGCCCATTTCCTTAAGCACAAGGTGCTTCTCGTTGCGTGCCCAATAGTCCAGTGGATCGATCTTCAATGTATTCGAGGTTAGGCGATTCGCTTGGGCTGCTTGACCAAGCCTTCTCAATATAGCACTCTTAAGATTGAGCGCCTTGGTGTTAACAGCGTTCGTAACCAGCGAGTTCTCAACTTCCTCCAATGCCTGCTTGAGCTGTCCTCGCAGACAGGATATCTCTGCAAGATTGTAGTACGCCGCCGATCTCAGCGAATAATCCCACGCCGCACGATACAGGTTCTCATAAGCCTGTTCGTTTCTGCCCTGCCTTTTGAGCACGAGCCCCAGATGGTAATAGGCCTCACAGTCGCGAGGCCGAGTATAGTCTTTTGCAATACGCTTGATGGCTGTTGTGAGTCTTTCGATAGCCTGCTCGTACAGTCCTTTCTGCGCGTAATAGATTCCAAGCTGGATATTACATCGCGAATCGTTTGGATCGCGCTTCAGCGCTTCTTCGAAGTAATCGTTCGGATTCAATCGCGCGTTGTGGAATTGCTTGATACGCAGGCCTGTCAGATACAGCTCTTCGATAGTCTTAATATCTTTCGGCGTCGTCGGCGGCTTAACGGTTGGAGGAAGCTCGGTGTCGGATTCTTTTTTCACTGGGGCGTATGAGATTAGCTCCTGTCCCGATTCACTGAACAGCGCCGCATACAGGCCGGTTTGCTCTATATCAGCAGGCACTGTGACTTCTTTTACGAACGGCTCAGCCGGGCTGATATTAATCCTACTATCAATTAGAGTTTCACCTTTGGCTTTCAACACCACGCGGGCGTTATTTTGTTTTTGTGTGACATTTAGCCCCAATATAACTTTCCGGTCGTCCTTCATTTCCAGATTCAATGCAGCGTCGATATTGGCCGCTTTTGTCCCGCCGATCTGGCGAATCGGATACCAGTACTGTTTGCATTGTTTGACCTCGTATGGTTTGACCCAACTATAGTCGGGCTGGTTATCCGAATACGCACCTATCATCAGCTCGGCGTATGGACCGTCGGCGTCGGTAAGCACTTTGCTATCCCACATGCTGCCCACTTCACCGGGGCCCCATTCCCAGAGCTTGGCGCCTCTGACGATGTTGGGGTTGGCCACGTGAACGGTTCCCGCTTGTTTGCCATGATCGTACCCTGCAAGGAATCCATCCTTGAGATCGTGCGCGAAAATCGAAACAGGGCTCGGATGGTTCTTCCACCACGAAAGATCGACGCCGATGTAGTCGCGATTCAGGTACCTCTCTTTAGCGATGGGCCAGTGCGTGAAGTAATTCTTGGCGTGGTAGGTCCCGAACTCCGTGCTGGGCGGGAAGAAAATCTGGTAGTCATCGTTCGCATGAGTGGCGACGTTGGCCCAGTACAAAATGGAGTTGGTATTGGCTGTGCGGTTGAACATCTTGACCTGAACTTCGATATACGATTTGCCAGGATAAAGCGTGATGCCTATGCTCCACTTCATGCGCTGTCGCGGTTCGATCTCTCCGATCCAGATGGTCTTGCTACCATTGGAATTATCGATTAGCTTGTAATCGACGGGCATGAAAGTCGAAGCCCTGTGATGGTGAAAGACGCACCATTCGATGCCTCCCGATATCCAGGCCCCGAGCATGCCAATATTCGATGGTTTGATGACGTGCTGGCGGTAGAAAATTTCATAGCCATTCGTTTTGTCCGTGGCGTAGAAAAGCCTTCCACCCATTTCAGGCAGCACGCACAGCTTGATGTACTCGTTCTCCAGATAGAGAGCGTTATATATCTTGCTCTTGCGGATATTCGAAAGGTTGTCTAGCAGTGGATAAGGATAAATCACCTTGCTTGCGCCCTGGTACGACTGTGGCTTCCAGAACATCGGATTGACGTCAGGCGGATGAACCTCGTATGTGGGCAGTTCGAGCTGCTCGGACCACACTTTGACGGTGTCACTATTTTGCCCTGCGATGACCGGTACGGCCAGGAAAAGAACAAGGTATATAGCAGCCTTCTTGATCATTACTCACGCCTTTCAGAATCGTTATATTTGCGCCGTCGAATAAAACAATCATCGCTTGTATAGAACCAGCTTCGCCGAGGCTGGTGCAAAAGGCTCGATACAAATAGTATTTTTGCCGGCCTTCAAATGCTGTGTAACGTCGAGCCTGAATGGCCTGGCGATGAAACCACCCGCATATTGACCGTTGATAGTGACGCGGGCGGCTGGTTCCGGCCCGATCTCATCGGCCTCCAGGTAAACAACCGTTTCGCTCAAATCTGCTCCGCCGGGAATCACGCAATGTCCAAAGAATGGATCGGCCTGCCTAATAGGGCTTAGAGTAAGCTGCCTGCCACTTAGAGTCCACCAGGGGCCTTGTCCGTATGCTGCGATATCGATTGAATCGACCCACTTGCTGTCGTCGAAATCTGCGCCTTGCCACCCGGCGTTATCTTTGTCGGATGTCTTCCAGGTTTTGTCGACCGCCACGACAAGATTCTTTCCTTCTTCGTATTCTATAATGATTTTGCCTATCAGGCCCGCAGGATTGGGCTGATCGCTGGCGTTATAAACCGATATGGCTATAGTGTTTTTCCCTGCCTTCAAATGCTCACCAATCTCCAGATTTGCAATTTGATTCCAGCTATCAAATCCCTGGCCTGTGCCGTCGATCTTCTTTCCATTGACGAACAGTGCGAGTGTATTATCCGCCGTGCCGATAAATCGAGCGTCCGTGATCTTGGCCTGATCTTCAATATTAATGTTCTTGCGGAAATAGCACGTCCCCACCAGAGCCCGCACCGCAGGCTCTTCCTGTGGGTACCATACCCATTTGCAATCCGCTATTGCCTTGCTTGCACCGGCCTCCATTTCGGGCACAGCGACTGGCTGTTCCGGCGTTTCATCTCGCACGATGGAAATTGAGCGGACGGCTTTGATACTACTGTCCTGAATCATCATTGGCAGCTCACGCTTCTTTGGCCTGCATACAATCAATGCGCTATCGTTCGATTCGAGCGTTAAAGAGAGCTTCACGTGTTCTCCATCGTGTATGTAAGGAATCGACCTGATCTCATTTCGCACCGCATCCCAGCATTCGGGGTGTCCCTTTGTCTTGATCTTGAAGCGAAACTTTTTTGGCCCGCTTTGCACATCCTGGTTGCAAACGAAGAATATATCACAGCCTGACTTGAACCTGTGCAGAACGTGCAGCCAGTGATTGGTATCGCCTTCGAGCACTTCCAGAGTCGGATGAATTCCAGCGTCACCCGCCAATACCTGCTGCAACTGCTCGGGTGTCGGTTCCAGAGGAAGCAGGTACGAACGCCCGCCGGCCTTGTTGGTTTTGCGCACCTCAAGCCCTGGTTTGGGCGCCCCCCATATCGCTTTGCACAGCTTCTGGATATCCTCGCTTGTTCGCCCCAGTGTCGCCGACTTCGTGGGGACAAAGCCATATCCGACCACGATACCGCCTTTGTCGAAGAATTCTTTGACCTTCGATAAAGTCTTATATGGTATTACCTCGACTGGTGGAACTATAAGCACGCTGTATCTTTCCTGATAGAGCCTTATCTGTTTGCTCTTAATGGTGGCGTCTTTCTCAAGAACCTCGTAAGGCATCCAGTCGCAATCATAAAGCGCATCCTGCAATGCCGTGCTGATCTGCTCTGGTGGGACCGATTTGCCAACGTGATGGCTGCCTCCCAAAAACAGCAACGCGACAGGGCATACGTGCCTGCCTCCGGTTAGCATCAAAGTAAGCCTGCTCGTATAATCTGCATACACGCGATAAAGAGGCCAGCGGGGTTCGTACCCATTGTTGTAGAAATAGGGCGGGCAATCCATATCGAAAGGCGAGCGCGGATTGAACGAATGCGGGATGTGAAAATTCACACCGCTGACGTGCATGTGATCGGTCCACCATTTCATTTCAGGGTACGACAAATCCTGACCTCGCGCGCCGAATATCTCGACCATCGCAATATCATCGTCTTTTCCATAGACGTGACTGATCGAGCTGGCGATCTTGGGCGTTTGCCATGTGGGTGCGTCCCTCGCGACTCTTTTGCCCATAATAAACTGATCGAAAACAGCGTCGATACCACCGAAGTCAGTGTACTTCTGAAGCTGGAACATATTGCCCGCACAAACCTCCGGGTGCAGATACTCCATTCGATGTTCGAGGAAGTGACCTATCGAAAGAACGTCGTGATCGTGGCACCATTTCGTTATCCCGCCAAACAGTGTCCGCCCCCACGCCTCCGCGAATGCATCCTGATACTGATATCGTGCAGCGGCCTGTTGCTCGCCCGCCAGCTTGAACTTACAGGCAACCAGCGCTTTCTTCCAGTCCACCTTGCGTTCTTTGAGAACCTTCATCACCTCGGTGCCCCAGTCCCCTCGTGTTTCGGGCTCGTCGTAGAAAAAGCCTTGAATGGATTTGCCGAAGTCTTTTTTGAAGCGGTCGTAGTGAGGCTGATATACTGTCTGAATCAACCACTCCGCACAATCGGCGCTGGCCCCGTCTACAAGAAGACGGTCTTTATTGCTGAGTTCCCAGCCGAACCGTATCACCTTCCACTTGCCCTCAGGGGCGTTCCATTGGAGCCTGCCATTCTTGATAAATTTGGAAAGGTCCATAAGACTGTCACCATCAATACTGTTGGCTGTCTCCTTCCCCGCGACAGTACCGATGTAGTGATTGCCATCGTATCCATCGTCGATAAATTCCGATGGGCCGGTGACATCTTTAGCAGATGCTGTCATCCGCTTACTGGCGTACTTTTCAGGAACCATCCCGCCAACTTCACCACTGGGCCACCACTTCTCATCGAATATCCACATCTTAAGATCATGCTTCTTGGCCGCTTGCAGGCAAATATCCAGATCGCGGTACCAACCTTCGCCTAACCAGTCGGTGTGTGGACGCGACTCAGCGGTAAAGCATCCATTGCCGCCTTCTGCAACTTTACCCACATATTCTTCGAGCAGCTCTTTGCTATTATCACCGTGCAACCAGAATAATGGCCCGGTCAGCCGTCTTGCCTCGGACGGCAACTGCTGAAACTGCTCTTCGAGGCTACCTATAGAAGGGTCTTTTCCAAGGCTTTGATTTTGCAGCGAAGTGAATACCACAACAAGAGCCAGGAATATCACATTCAATCGGCTTGTCATAAAACGTGTCTCCTTATCATATTGCAAGTTTGTTTCCGTATCCGACAATAATGGTGGACAAAATCAACAGCGACAGTCCCCCCAGAATCCAAAGAATCGTCTTTCTGCTCGTGCCCGCCCATTCCTTCAATGCGAATCCCCAGCACGTGCTGAAGATAATGATGCTGGCCATGTGCAGCGTCCAACTGGAGAAATCATAGGCCCCCATTTTGGTCTTGCCCATCCCGAAAAAGAAAAACTGAAAGTACCATATCACGCCCGCAGCCACACACAAAAGATAGTTCTTCGATAACGGGACAGCATCACCCTTGCTGGAGACGGTGATATATTCGCCTAACGTTTTCTTTTTCAGCATCTGGTACATGCACCAGACAAAATTCGTTGTAAATCCGCCAAGTAGAACGACAACCAGAACAGGCAGATTTTGCCATACCTCAGGCACGCCTTTCTCTACCGCGATCTTGCCTATCGGCTCACCCGCCGTAAATCCGTAATTCATCGAAGCGCTCATGACTCCTGCAAAGAGGGCCACCAACACTCCCTTCCAGAAGTTGAATTCCTTGTTAGCGCCTTTCTGCTGCTTCGACAGTTCGGCGTCCTTGAGCATTCCCGCTTTCCCACTGAACGCAATGCCTCCCAGGCAGACGAGTATTCCCAAAAGGACGACCTGCCCGGATGAGCTTTGTACGACAGATAGCAGTTCTCCCTTGAACAGCGGGGGAATCAGCGTCCCGAACACGGCGCATAACCCAAGAGCCAGTGCGTAGCCCAGTGCAATTCCAAGGTAGCGCATCGTCAGTCCGAAGGTCAATCCGCCTATGCCCCAGAGCACTCCGAAAAACCACGTCCAGAACAACGTCCTCCCGGAAGTCTCCCGGAGTATCGATAAAGTATCGGGAATTATAAGGTATGAAATCAGCCACGGCGCCACGATCCAGCTAAACAGGCCGCCCGCCAGCCAGTAGTTCTCCCACGCCCACTTTCTGACCTTTTGATAAGGCAGGTAGAAACTCGCTGCCGCCAGGCCTCCTATGGCATGCAGCGCCAAACCGAGAAAGGGATTTGCTGTCACTGTCGGATCATCCATCATTGGCTAACCTCACTTATAAAAGCCGAACTCGTACGCCGCCTCGAACAAAGCAACGATATTCTCAGCAGGCACGCCGGCCTGAATATTGTGAATGTTGTTGAAAACGTAACCACCGCTTGGCTTGAATATGTCCATGTTTTTGCGAACCTCATCGCGAACCTGTGAAGGCGTTGCGAAAGGCAATATGTGCTGGGCGTCGATGCCGGCACCCCAGAAAACGATTTTTTCTCCGAATTCGCGCTTCAGCTCGGCTGCATCCATACCCCCAGCGCTCGTCTGAACGGGATTGAGAATATCCACCCCATTATCGATCAGCTCAGGGATATACTTCTTGCACCCGCCGCACGTGTGGTACCAGATTTTTGCCTTCGTTAGAGACTTAATGTGTTGAACAAGAGCCTTCTGTCTTGGCTTGACAACGCTGGCATAGAACTTCGGGTTGAACAAAGGCCCATCCTGTCCCGCCAGATCGTCCCCGATCATTACCACGTCGATCAAATCACCCGCCTCGCGCATAAAGCCTGTATAGAAATCGGTCCAGAATTTCAGCATCTTATCAAGCATCGCTTCGCAAAGAGCCGGATTCTCGATCATGTCCATAAACCACCGCTCCAAGCCTCGCAAGTACCAGCAGTATTCGTAGACAACGCCGCCGATGCCTGTGCAGATCGCATAAGGTGTTTCGTTCCGCAGAGCCGTTGCCTTCTGGCGCAAATCCGCAAACCGGCTCTCATCCGACCCATCGGGCCATGGGTAATCTTCGATATCACCCAGAGAGGCGTCGGCCAGCGGGCTCAGCGAGATATCCATATACATCTGCTGATCGTTGGGCATGGACCATACAACTCCAAACTCGTCTTTCAGATCGTGCCACAGCCTGCCGTCTCGAGTATTCGCAACTATAGTTCCATCGAAGTCGTCAGGCCCCTTAGCGCACAAGTATCGCGTATCAACGTGGAATCTTTGAAGGATTTCTTCGCTGGGTTTGGCAAGCTGCTGTACGGGATCGAGAGTCTGGATTTCCTCAGCCAATCCAAGGTGCTTAAGTAACTGCTCGTAAGCGATCTTGTGAATCCCCGTCTGAAATCCACCCAGATCGATGGGTACGCGATCTGGCTCTTTGTGTTCCAGTGCATACAATACACGCTGGCGAGATGTCATAGATTCCTGCATAGGATATCACCCCAAAAGAATCTGGCTAATGCCTGCCCTAATTCCTGCTGCCACTATCCTTGGTCAGGTGCCATAGAATACCATGAATTGAGGAAATGTTCAGCTAATTAACGTCAGCCCGGCTTGGGCGGGTATAGTAGAGCGATGCAAACTTGGAATTAGAATCAGCGCATTAGATCAGAGCAGTAGGGGAGTGGCTGTAGTCGGAGCGGAGTTGATGCCCAAATCCGAAGACTGATCCCTGGAGACAAGCCCCCACCCTCAGCCCATAGGCCAAGGCGGCTCTGAAAGGCAAAGACTGCAAGTACGCCGGGGCGAGCGGTTAATCCATGCTCAGGGTCCGGATAGTCCAATCATGTTTGTTGGTTGTTTGGTTCTTGGGTCTGATTGGTCTCTTTCTTGGCCCCGCCAAGGATGCGCTGGAAGAAGGTTTCTGACTCCTGTATCACCATGTCATTTAGAGCCTCGAGTTCCTTGTAATAATCACGCTGTTCGGGATCAGTCGCCTGGAACAGGTCGTGTTTCTTTTCGACTGCTTCAGCGTTGATCACCATATCTCGCCAAGCAGCTCCCCAATGAAACGCCTGGGATAGGCTTGTAATGACAGTAAGCACGGCGGCTAAAAACGGCGTTGCAATTGCAAAGATCACTTTCCATCGTGTGGACGCGGAAATGAAGTCCGCCGATGAGAGCGAGGCAATCAACGTTACCGCTGCACCAAGGGCGATACACAAAATTCGGGTGGCTTTGTAGGTCTGTTTGTTGTGGCGGCTTGCCCACCAGTAATACTTGATGACTTTTTGGTATCGTTCACCAACGAATTTTTCCATTACTTCCCTATTTGCAGGCATTTTTGTTCTCCCTATATTAAATTGTTTACTGTGGGGTATTTGGGTAGTCGCTTGTGTGCCAATCTAATTTATCATTCGAATTCCATTTATGCGAATCGCTGACAAATATTTCTTGCCTCTGCATTTTGCCTGTCATAACGCAGATACCGCAGGGTCTTAACTTCTCAAGGAGTATCAATATAGGGGAAAATAGAGATAGAGGCAATAGAAAAAGATAATTTGTAAAAAAATGGTTTAGCGATTGTTGTGTGTTTTAGGAATACATATTTTTACCGGGCGGACTGGCTGGTGTGTGCGAAGACAGGCAATGGCAATCAAACCTTCCGTTGCCTGACGCATGTATGCATTTTTCGACTGGATTGTAAGCGGCAGGAAGCTCTCATGCCAGTGGCATGTACCAGGGCTGGCCTATGACTATAAGCGCAGCTAATTGTACAATTGTAATTATGACTTACAAAGGCACTGGCCTAATTACCAATATAACGATACTTAAATCTCCCCTCTGGTGCGACGTCTCCGCTGAGGTAGAAGTCCATAATATCACCCGGCCGCTGCCAGTTATCGACCCACTTGAAATCGAGGCTGACCGATGTGTCCCCGTTTGATAGTCCAAGTGCTTTTTTCGGAACAGCGATATGCAATTCGTTGCCCTCGATGCGGCAGGATAAATTAGCAATTTTCCGCCAGTTCCAGCCCCCCGTATTCTTTTCCAGCACGGTTGTTGTCTCACTCTCGATAGTGCGATTTAAGACATAGTCGAAACCTTGCCAGCCTGTTTTAGCGTTTTGGTCGGAGTCGATCAGCAGCATCATCCAGTTGGGATCGCTCCACGCACTAAGCGGCCCGCGCGTGCGAGCATAGAAGTATACGTTATGCTCATCTCTCGCTACTTTCATAACGAGCAGTTCGTTGCGGCCTGTTGTATTCTTGTAATGGGTCTGGCCGACGCCTTTATGATCCCTTGGCTGCACCTCTCCATCATGATCGAGGTATTCAGGCCTCACATCTTCCCATTGATCGAAAGGCGCTCCAATTTTAATGGTTTTTGGTGCGCTGGCTTTCGGCAACGCCTCCATACCCTTATAGCGACGGATGTTCGCGATCAATTGCCAGTAATAGTTGTCCCCGTGTGCAGCTCTGGCAGGCTCAATATCCCGGCTGCATTCCTGATCGAACTGATCGACAAACATTACGGGTTGATTCGCCTGTTTGAATCGCCCCGCAACCCACTCGTTCCATCCTGTCACCATTACGAATGGCGGGTCGAGTTCCAGTGCCCTGGACCATTGCTCTTGTGCGTTGTATCCCCTGTTGACCGCGTCTGGTCTTGTATCCAGGGCCCTGTTGTGAAAGCTCCTACCTCTCGCATCGCCGTTACTCATCGCGGTGACCTGCCCGTCACACTGTCGCAGGTTCTGCGCAACCGAAACATTCACCTGCTCGGGGACATTCGGGTCGTCCGTATACCCGTAAACCTGCGGGTATACCGCCTCCCAGTGCCAGGCGTAGGGGGTATTGACCTGTGTAAATGGCCAGTGCGCCTTGCGCAGCGTGAAGAACTCCCGAACTTCCTTGCCCGCTGTCTCAGGATCGCACAGCATCAAAGGCTTGCCCCGCCAGTAGAACCAAAGCTCTTTATACAGGCCGGGCTTGTAAAGATCTTCGTAAATACGTTGCGACGTCTGGCCTGCATTCGTATTTAGCATGAATGCAATCTGAGGCGTGCTTCCTCCCTCGGCGCGTACCTGCATAAAGACCTTGCATACCGCTTCATAAATTTTGCGGTAAGTGACAGCATTGGTCGCGTCGAATATCAATGTGTCTATCCCCGCATCCGTTAGCAGATGCGCGTGCCTGAGAATTACCCATGTGTCCTCGCTGCGATAATAGCCGTAAAGTGGCTCGCCCCAGAAATGATAGGCGCCTTCAGGCCCCCACGGAGGTGATGTCGGCCTCTCCAATGCATCTGGATGCTCGGCCATAATCTTGGAAACGTCGAACGGTCCCGTTTCGACCGGGCCATGCTGGCCTATCCAAAGGAAGTAGAATATCCCGACGAAACGCCCCGCCTTACGCGGCCCGGCCTCATCGGGCATTGGCAAAGCACGGTTAAGGCCATCCATCGCGGGCCATGTAACACCCGGATTGATGCTCAGTTTTCCCTGTTGGTTTGCGTCTGAATACGCACCACCGATACTGCATACCGCAATCAAAACAAGCATTGCAGCTGACAGCGTTCTATTTGTTGGGTAGTTCATTCGACCGTGAGCCTTTCCAATAATTCGTACCGATTGTTTCCACCGATATACACTACCGGCTCGAACATGTCCATACTGCATGACCGTGCACAACGCAGCCTCTCTACAATTTGACGTCCAAGTATTTTGCTCAGGTTGTTCCCTCGTTATTAGTTGAATCACCATTTAAATGTGGCATTCACGCCCTTAGCTTTGCATAATATTTGTTTGCTTACGTTTAGGCCTCGCAGGCTGTTTGCCTGTTAATGAGGCTGTATAATCTATAGTTGTGGTCAATTCCCACAGGTGGCGCCAGGGAGTATCAGATGTATCGTATTAAAGATTCAATAAACAAGTCCATCATTCGGAAAGTTGTCTTTCTTTGTTTGCTGTTTGGTTCCTTCGCTGTAGCAAGGCCCGCATTGGATTTTAAGCAGGCCAAGACGATCTTCCAGACGAATTGCGGATATGATCCGCGTCTTGCGATTGCCGTCGATGGCGTCATGGTTCACAGGCACGGCGGGCGGTTCGAAGGTGAACTTAAATCATGGCTGGAAAAAGATTTTACTGTCGGTCGCATGTTCTTTGCTGATTCCGACGCCGCCAACGCATACTGGACTGGCAAATGGGATGGTGCAAAGCACGATCAGGACGTCGAGCGTAATCAGGCCGGTGATGTCGTCAAATGTGCGAATGTCAGGCCGTACATGCTCCCGACCGATGGTTGGATTCGCTATCTGGAGCAGATGGTGGATAAATCGCTGGCCGCCGGCGCTGTTGCGATTCTACCCGAAGAGCCGCTGGCCCACGTCTTCACAGGCTACGAGCAGAGCTTCCGTGAACTTTGGGCCAAGCGGTATGGCGCGCCCTGGCAGCCACAACATACCTCTGCTGAGGCGAGGTTTCTGACCGCACAGCTTAAGAACGAATTGTACATAAAGCTCGAACAGCAGCTCTCGCAGAAAACCCGCCAGTCCGCCAAAGCAGCCGCCGGTGACGTTCCCTTCATCCTGCCGATCCATTCGATCTACAGCAATATCGCCGCCCAGTTGGTGGCTCCTCTGGGGACATCGGCTCACCTGCCATGCGTCGATGGCTACATAGGCCAAATCTGGACCGGGCCTGTTAATTGGGCCCTCGGTTGCTACGATTCGCCGCGCAAGAGCTTTTTTACCTCCGCCTACGTCCTCTACGATTACTTCACGCAGCTCACTGTCGAAAGCGATAAAAAGCTCTGGCTTCTCGTCGACCCCGTCGAGGACAATCCCAACCACAAATGGAGCGAGTTTGCGCAGTGGTACAAGCACTGCATCGCAGCGATGCTGCTGATGGATGATGTGGATTCATACGAGATCATGCCCTGGCCCGACCGCATCTTCCTTCCCAACTACGGAACAGGAGGCGGCACGCCCGCGCCCGAAGACTACCGCGTCACCATCATGGCTGTCACTCAGGTCCTTCAGGAAATACCCAAAGGCGGCAAATGGTTTACAAAATCATGGCCCTCCGGACAAGGTGACATTGTCGCAGGTGGAAGAATAGGTGTCGCCATGGCCGATACGCTCATGTGGCAAAGACACGACCACCCTATGCTCCAGGGCGTCTACAGCATGTTCCTGCCTTTGCTCGAAAGGGGTGTGCCCGTCTCATCCTTCTTATTGGAACGCGCCAAAGACCAGGCCTACCTGGACAGATTCAAATTAATCGTCCTGTCCTACGAGGATTTCAAACCTGTCGAGCCGTCCATGAATGAAGCCCTCGCCGATTGGGTGAAAAGCGGGGGCGTACTGTTGGTCCTTGGCTCCGATGGCGATGAACTGGACGAATGCCCGAACTTCTGGTGGCGTAAAGCAGGCTTCGCTTCGCCTCTCAAGCATCTGCTCAGCATGCTCAAAACGCCCGCCGGCAACCAGACTGAATGGAAACACGGTGATGGCTGGGTGCTCAGAAATCCGATCTCCCCCGCACAATTTGCAAAGCCGAGCGTCGCCGAGAAGGAGTATCTGCCTCTGTTGCGGCGTGCATTAGCCAAAACAGGGC
>CAZYMD010000009.1:0-10942 GCA_964649005.1 uncultured Pirellulales bacterium | reverse complement strand
GCTCTTAACGTTTGATCGCGAGGATGTAATCGAGGCCGAACATATGCTTTTTAACTGCTTCGAGATTTGCTCCGATGATGGTCACTTCGAGCTTGTTCTTGCCCTTGTTTAGCTTGCAAGCGCCAAGCTTGACGTCTTTAGCTATTACCGATTTATTGAACAAATCGAGCGATTCTATCTTTGTCTCTGAATTTATCGCTATTCGCACGATGCCATAGTCAATCGCCTTGGTGATTCCAAGCGACACGTCGTAATTGCCTTCTTCTTCAATTGCGAACTCAACAGCCAGCTTGTCTCCCTCTTTCCCATCGATCCACCAGAGCTGGCGGTTATTACTCCAGTTATGTTCAGGGAGATTCTGGATTTGAGCGGATCCTCCCGACTTGGATAAGATCGTCAGCGTCTCACCCTCGATGGCGTTCTCGACCTGTCTTGGCTTAATGATATCTTCGATGGATCGTGGTATCTGACGCTTTGCCTCTTCAACGTCCGGCTTGACATCCCACTTCGCGCCGCCTCTTGCGTACCAGAAAGTGGTGGGGGAGTAGTTCATCGTTGTCCTTGCCCAGTGCCACAGCTCCATATCGAACTGAATCGATTTGTTAAATGGGATGGCATCCAGAGCGCGGTATCGGGAATTGACTGTAAAGCCTGCGACTAAATTGCCATCACCACTTGGCTGAGCGTGAAAGGCCGACTCGAAGTAATTGGGCTTGCACCACGCATAGCCATAGTAGTCTTCCGAGCCTGTGCCTATGTGCGATGGGAACGATTCGCCATCGACGTAAATCTTCTCGTCGCCCTCGCCCCACCAGGTATTGGCCGTATTGAACAACGTCAAGACGTCACCGACGTATGTGCCCTGACCTTGAACTGTAATCCAGTTCAGATCGAGTGCACCGAGGTCCTTCGCCTTCTCATTCGATTGCGTCTTGATCCCCGCCCACTGCTTCCAGGCAGCGTGGAAATAACACGAACGGTCGTCCCAGTCCCAAGAATCACTGAGAATTCGTCCGCCGACCAGCTCTACTGATTGCGAGCCCAGGTTCAAGATTCGAATCTTAGCCTGTTTGCGAAATGGCATGATCCAATAACATGACAATATCCCATCCCTGGTTACGCTTGTATACCATGTTGCATGCGCTCGTATGTGGTAACCTGTCCCGAAGAAATCGCCAATGGGGCACCAGATTGTTCTTGTTCCATCGAACTCAATTTGAATAACCGTCGAACGCAGCGCCTGTGCGATATCGTCCGCTTCCAACTTGAATTCCATGCAACGTATGGCCCTTTCTCCTCTAATGGTTATAGACTTCTCTTTGGAGGGGACGATGCTTCCTTTCAATGTGTTCTCTTTCAGGTTGCTTAGCCCTGCACGTTCATTTTGTGCGAGCATCCGTTGTGTCCGCTCGATAAGCGACTTTGCCTTTTCCAGAGTCTCCATCGTAAACGACTCTACCTCAACGCCCGTTTCATAGGTGCGATAGTTGATCTGGTAGTAAAGCGCCTCGCCTTTCGGCGCACCCTCATCGATCCAGGTTTTGGTCTCGTACGTAACCTTACAGTGTTTCGCGTAGGGAATTGGCAGATACAGATTATGCCCCTGGTGGGCATACTCCGTTAGCGGCGATACTCCCTGTGAAAGTGGTTCGCCAACTAAAAGCCCGCCACTGATTAGATTCTCCATTGGTCCTTCGATTGCAGGCTTGGGCTGGCCATCTATATAGACGCGAAGCGTGCCATTGCTGAATTTGCCCCCGCCTGGTCCATGCCAGGTCGCCCAGAAACGGACGATCGCGCCTGGCCCATCAGTGTCCATCAGAACGTATTCTTTCCTGCCCTCGTTATCCTCGATCCTCACAAAGTAACTTCGATCCGCATTGGCCCACCACGTTGGTGACCCAGGCTCATCCGAGTGACGGTCATAGCTGCTGAACTGCTTGCACGTATACGCGGGCTCGGGCAGCCTTGCAATACAATCCCGATTAACCATCTCCTTCAGAAGCGATTCCAATGTGATTGTGCTGACTTCCGCGGCGCGCCCGGACCCCGCCATCACATGCCCCACGCACAGGGCCGCCATAATAGTGCATGATACGATGAGATTCTTCTTCTGACTCATAATGTCACCTTTCCTTACCGAAGTTCCAATCCAAAACTGATTTACGCAAAATCGGCGGTTTCCGCCGGATAGACGCCAATATTACCATAAATCTGCGGTGAACGTATATAGTTCAGATATTCTCCATGACATGCGCCGGCTCAGTAACCGATGGCATTGGCTGCGTGCATTTTTGCCTGGGTATGGTCGGTCTCCAGAGTCTTAATGCCCGCACATGACAGGCTGCGATTGCATAAGTGCGAAGACTGCTGTATCCTGATGCGAGTTATCTAAAGCATTTGTACTATAGCGCTAATTGCAGCCCTAAACTCAGGGAGACACAAATGTCCGACAAAGGTCAAATATCGCGAAGAGGCACACTCAAGGGCATGGGGGCTCTGGGAGCTTCGACATTACTGGGCACGCAGGCAGTTCATGGCGAGCGAGAAGAAGCTTTGAAGCGTCCCATTGATGGCCAGGGGCGTGATATCCAGAGGATTATTACCGAAAAGGTGTCTCAAACGCCATTTATTGATACGCACGAGCATTTGATAGAAGAGCGTGAACGGCTGGCCGGCACATCCCACCCGCGTGTCAAAGCGGATGATTGGAGCCTCCTGCTGAGCCACTATCTGAATTCAGATATGGTTGTGGCGGGTATGCCAGGCAAAGCATACGACAGCTTTTTTTCTTCAGCGACAGACCCAAAGGACAAATGGAAACTGCTCGAACCTTACTGGCCCGCCGTGAAGAACACAGGGTATGGTCAGGCCGTCCGAATTGCATTCAGCCGGCTCTATGGCGTCGATGAGCTGTCGGCTTCGACCGTGAAGGATGTGCAGGCCGGATACGAGAAGACCAGGCGAGCAGGCTTTTACAAGCATGTCCTGTGCGATTTGGGAAAAATAGAATCGTGCCAGGTCAACTGCCTCAGCGGGCCCTTCGGCCAATCCGATATGCCCACTCTACTCATGCAGGACCTCAGCATCGTCGGTATGTTCGCAGGACCCGATCTCAATGGATTCGGCAGGCCTACTGGCATTGACGTCAAGAGCCTTGCCGACTGGCATCGTGTCATTGATTGGTGGTTCGACAAGTATGGTAAATACGCAGTAGCTGTTAAATCACAAAATGCGTATGGCCGTGATATAGACTATGAGAAAGTAACCGTTGAAAGGGCCGAACCATTGTTCGCCAAACGACTGGAGAACTCGCCTCTCAATTCCGCTGAGAGAAAGGCTCTGGAAGACCATCTGTTCTGGTACGCAGTCGAAAAAGCCACTGAGTACAATCTGCCTGTCAAGCTTCACACAGGCTACTACGCTGGGCAGAACTACATGCCGCTGGGGCGTCTTATCAACAATCCAGCGTCGGCGACCGACCTGTGCCGCGCCGCCCCCGAAACACGATTCGTGTTCATGCACATCGCTTATCCTTATTACGAGGAAATGATCGCCCTGGCTAAGCAGTACGCAAACGCCTATATCGACATGTGCTGGTCGTGGATTATCAATCCTGTTGCGGCCAAGGACTTTCTCAAAAAATTCCTCGTCACCGCCCCGGCCAATAAAATACTCACCTTTGGCGGCGACTATATACCGGTCGAACCTGTCCTGGGCCATGCAACAATCGCAAGAAGGGGCATTGCTCAGGCACTGACCGAGCTTGTGAACGAGCAATGGATTAGCCTGGCCGACGCAATGGAGCTGGCGGACATGATCATGCACGAAAACGCACGCAGCATCTTCGATCTGGCTGCGAAGACAAAAATTCTTAAAGGTGTGAAGTGGTCATAGCCTGGTGGAGTGGCGCTTGACCGAGGTATCTGTAATAAAAAACATAGCACACTTTGGTAGTGTGAATACCTTTTGAAAGAACAACAATTGAATCAGACGCACGTTACGAAAATAGCATCGGAGCTGTCACTAAGACCCAGGCAGGTCGAAGCGACCGCTGAACTACTTGAAGGGGGGGCGACAGTCCCGTTCATCGCAAGGTATCGTAAGGAAGTCACGGGCACTCTGGATGAAACCGTCATCACGGCCATTCGCGACAGGTTGGAACAGTTGCGTCAGTTGGATGAGAGGCGTGAAGCTATACTTAAGTCGCTCGAAGAGCATGGGCATTTGACGGACGAACTCAAAGACAAGGTTATGAAGGCCGAGGCGATGACCGTTCTGGAGGATATCTACCTGCCCTACAGGCCCAAGCGGCGCACCCGCGCGACAATAGCCCGCGAGAAAGGGCTCGAACCTTTAGCCGAACTGATCTTCGCTCAGAACTCAGCCAAAGATCCTTTGTTCGAAGCCCGAGCTTTTATCGATCAGGAAAAGGGCGTCGAGTCGGCCGAGGATGCACTGGCCGGAGCGAGAGACATCGTCGCAGAATGGGTCAGCGAGGACCAGACCGCGCGTGCGAGAATGCGCGACCTGTTCTCGCAGAAGGCCGTCTTCCACACGAAGGTCATCAAAGGCAAAAACGAGCAGGGGATCAAATACGAGGATTACTTCGACTGGCAGGAGCCGGTTGTAAAGGCGCCGTCGCATAGGATTCTGGCCATGCGCAGAGGCGCGAATGAAGGTATCCTCAGGCTACAGGTCGTCGCGCCCGAAGAGCAGGCCTTGAGGATTCTCTGCGGATTGTTCGTCAAGGGACGCTCAGCCTGTTCGGCGCAGGTAGAAGAAGCGATTCTCGATGGCTATAAAAGGCTCTTGTCACCGTCGATGGAAACAGAAGTGCTCGTCGAGACCAAGCGCCGCGCCGACCAGGAAGCGATAAGGGTCTTTGCGGCCAATCTTCGTCAATTGCTGCTTACCTCTCCTTTGGGGAGCAAAAACGTCCTCGCCATCGATCCTGGTTTTCGCACAGGTTGCAAGGTCGTATGCCTCGATGCACAAGGGCAGTTGAAGCATTCAGATGTGATTTATCCCCACCAGGGCGAGAAGCAGGCGACTGCCGATATCACTAAATTAACGGTCATGTGTAAGAAGTTCGGTATCGAGGTGATAGCCATCGGCAATGGCACCGCGGGTCGTGAAACCGAGACCTACATCAGGAACATCAAGTTTGGCAAGGACATTCCCATTGTGATGGTAAACGAAAGCGGCGCTTCGATTTATTCGGCCTCCGAAGTGGCGCGCGAGGAATTCCCCGACCAGGATGTCACCGTCCGAGGCTCGGTCTCCATCGGTCGCAGGCTCATGGACCCGCTGGCCGAGCTGGTTAAGATCGATCCCAAGTCGATAGGGGTGGGCCAGTACCAGCATGATGTCGATCAATCATTGCTCAAGCAGAGCCTCGACGATGTGGTCGTCAGTTGTGTTAACAATGTAGGCGTCGAGGTCAATACCGCGAGCAAACAGTTGCTAAAGTACGTATCGGGTCTTGGCCCGCAACTGGCTCAGAACATTATCGACTATCGTAACGAGAATGGCCCCTTCGAATCGCGCAAGCGGTTGCTAAAAGTTCACCGTCTTGGGGCGAAAGCATTCGAGCAGGCGGCGGGTTTTCTCAGGATACGCGACGCCGCTAATCCCCTCGATTCGAGTGCGGTGCATCCTGAAAGCTATCACATTGTCGATGCAATGGCTGCGAGCCTCAGTTGCTCATTGTCTGATTTGATGAAGGATCAATCATTGCGGGCCAAAGTCCGCCTCCAGGATTATGTCACTGATACGGTGGGCCTTCCTACGCTCAATGACATAATGCAGGAACTGGCAAAACCGGGCAGGGACCCGCGAAAGCAGTTCGAGATTTTCAGCTTCGCCGATGGCGTCAATAAGATCGAAGACGTCGAGGTTGGAATGACTTTGCCAGGCATAGTGACTAATGTCACCGCATTCGGCGCATTCGTCGATATAGGCGTGCATCAGGATGGGCTGGTGCACATCAGCCAGATGGCCGACCGATACATAAAAGACCCATCGGAGGTTGTGAAAGTACAACAGAAAGTCAAAGTCACCGTTCTCGATGTTGATCTGGTCAAAAAGCGAATCAGCCTGTCCATGAAGGCGGGCCCCAAACCCAGTCGGGAATAAACCTCTACCAGAGTGCAATAAAAAGACTGGTTTTTATTCGTTATGGAATATTCGGATGATCCGCTGAAAAGTCGAGCTATGGCCTCGAAAGCCGACCTTTGGGCTTTGGTGGGAAAGGACTTCACAAAAGCTGCTGCATCTGCCATAATCTTTTGCCGCATCGGTGTTTACTGATTCTGCGCAAATGTTGTGTGGATTGCCTGGTGCGGTTATTCAATGCTTTTGGAGGTATTGTCGGTGACATTAAGAAATATCAGCAGGAGGCGATTCCTTGAACATGTCGGTCGCAGTGCTGTTGGCGCTATGGCTTTTCCCTATATCATTCCCTCAAGTGCGCTCGGCGCCGACGGTGTCGTTGCACCATCCAATCGAATCACACTTGGATTCGTCGGCCTGGGCAATCAGGGTCTGGCGAATTTGAGCAATCCTAATGCTGAGTCGTACAATCTGGCAGGGGGCTTCGTTGGCATGTCGGGTGCGCAGGTGCTGGCTGTTTGCGAAGTGGATACAAATCGCCGCAATCGTGGCCGTGACATAGTCAATAAGGTGTATGGCAACACAGACTGCGCCGTCTACAACGATTTTCGCGATATGCTCGCTCGCGACGATGTCGACGCAGTGGTTATCAGCACGCCCGACCACTGGCATGCACTGATCGGAATAGCAGCCGCAAAAACGGGCAAGGACGTTTACAGTGAAAAACCGCTGGCCCATAACGTTGCGGAAGGCAGGGCGATTTGCGATACCATCAAGCGATATGGGACCGTCTGGCAGACGGGAACCCAGCAGCGTTCGTGGAGCGACTTTCGCGTGGCATGCGAGTTAGTGCGCAATGGGCTCATAGGCAAGGTCAAGACCGTTCGGGTTAGCCTTCCTGCCGGTGGGGCCAGCAATGTTACGACCAAACCGGTTCCCGTTCCGGCTGGATTAGACTACGATCTATGGTTGGGACCGGCTCCCTGGTCCCCTTATTGCAATGGACGCTGCTACGGCTCCTTCCGACAGGTCAGCGACTATTCCAGCGGCCCTATCGCCGACTGGGCGGGCCATCACGTTGACATCGCCCAGTGGGGGATGGGAACCGACTACACAGGCCCAGTAGAAATCGAAGCCAAGGGGCAGTTCAACAGCGAGGGCCTGTTCGACAACATGACGACGTATCGCATCGAGTGTAAATACGCCGAAGGCCATACGTTGATTATCGAAGACAGCAACAACCGCGAACATGGCCGCGATGGCAAGCTCTTCACAAAAGGCACTTTCGGCATGAACATAGGCATCCTTTTCGAAGGCTCCGAGGGCTGGATTCAGGTCAATCGCATGGGCATGGATGTTTTTCCTGAATCGGTGCGCAAGTCATCAATCGGCCCGAACGATATTCATCTATACAAGAGCAACGATCACAAACAGAATTTTCTGGAATGTATCCGGAGTCGCGCCCAGACAGCCGCTCCTGCTGAGATTGCCCATCGTACGATAACTATAGGCTATCTCGGCATCATCGCCATGAAGTTAGGGCAAAAACTCCAATGGGACCCGAAGACCGAAAAGTTCGTCGGCAACGAGCATGCCAATCGAATGCTCACCAGGCCCATGAGAAGTCCCTGGCATATATAGAATCGAACGCATTGGAACGTGGGCGCTATAGCCCGCGAGTTTTGGAGGCAAACGACGATGACACGAATGAGTATAGCACGAAGGCAGTTCTTGAAACGTGCAAGCCTCACTGCATTAGGGGCTATCGGCTTTCCCTACGTTATCCCAGGCGGGGCGCTGGGAGCCAATGGCTCTGTTGCCCCATCCAATCGAATCACTCTCGGCTTCATAGGAACAGGCAATCAGGGCACGAACAATCTTAAAGGTTTTCTGCAGCTCGACGATGCGCAGGTGCTTGCTGTTTGCGATGTAAACCGCGCGAGTTATGGCTACAAAACCGTCGACCAGTACCTCGGCCGCGAGCCCGCCCGGAAAATCGTCAACGATCATTACGGAAAAAAAGGCCGCACGGGCAAATCGAAAGCTTGTGATGCATACGAGGACTTTCGCCGTGTTCTTGAGCGCAATGATATCGACGCAGTCGTGATTACTGTTCCCGACCAGTGGCACGCAGTCATGGCTATAATGGCCGCCCGCGCAGGCAAGGACATCTACTGCGAAAAACCCATGACCCTGGCAATAGCGGAAGGATGGGACATGATTCGCGCCGTCAGGCGGTTTGGCACAGTCTTCCAGACGGGCTCGCACGAACGCTCGAATTACAAAGCCCGTACCGCGTGCGAACTGGTCCGCAATCGCTACATTGGCGATCTCAAGCGCATCGTCACAACTGTCGGCCCCAATAACAAAACAGCTCCGTCGCACGACTGGAAGCCTACGCCCGTTCCCGATGGCTTTGACTACGACATGTGGCTGGGTCCCGCCCCTTGGGCGCCTTACCACGAAGACCGTTGCTTCTACAATTTTCGGTTCGGCCTCGACTATTCCGGCGGACAGACCACCAACTACGGCGCCCACTGTAACGACCTGGCCCAATGGGCCAACGATACCGAGTTGACAGGACCAATTGAAGTCGAAGACATGGGCGGCGAATGGCCCACCGATGGTCTCTTTACCACCGCCACCAAAGTCCATTTCCGCGCACTCTACGCCAATGGCGTCGAACTGATCTGCAAAACAGGCCCTGAAAATATGCAGGTTCGATTTGAAGGCACAAAAGGCTGGATTCAGCATGGCTATAGGGGCTATTCCTGCGAGCCTGCGAATTTGCAGAAAGTCACCCTGGGCCCGAATGATATCCACCTCGGCGACAGCACGAACCACTACCAGAACTTCCTGGACTCCATCAGGACCCGAACCGCCCCGGCCGCTCCAGTGGAAATCGGCCATCGTTCGGCTACCCTCTGTCACCTGGGCAACATAGCCATGAAGCTCAAACGAAAACTACAATGGAATCCTGACGCCGAACGCTTCATCGGGGACGAAGAGGCCAACCGAATGCTTACGCGCCCAATACGCAGCCCGTGGCACTTATAAATGTGTTTTATAATTTGCCGCTTGAAAGAGAGTAAACAGGAGTCATAAATGGCAAATCAAAAAACAGAGGGCCTTATCGCCGCCCCTGTGGCGGCATACAACCAGGACGGAACAGTAAATCTGGATATTATCCCCGCACAGGCCGCTTCTCTGCATGCCAACGGTGTTGTCGGTGCATTCGTAAACGGCACGACAGGCGAAGGCTTCTCCCTGGCTGTCGAAGAGCGAAAAGCCATTGCCGAACGCTGGGTCGAGGCCGCCCCCGACGGTTTCAAGGTCATAATCCATGTTGCTCATACCAGCGCTCCGGCAACATGGGAGATGGCTTCGCACGCGGCAACGATCGGCGCTTCTGGAATTGCGGAAATGGCTCCACTGTTCTTTAAGCCCCAGAGCATCGAGGCGCTGGTGGCAAATTCCGCTCGAACAGCCGCTAAAGCGGATGGATTGCCTTACTACTATTACCACATGCCGGCTATGAGCGGTGTTAACCTGCCTATGATCGACTTCTTAAAGGCGGCGGCGCCTGTTATCCCCAACCTGAGAGGCATCAAATACACTCACACCGATCTGATGGATTTCGCATTGTGCCTTGAATTCGAAGCGGGCAAATACGACATTCTCTACGGCCGGGATGAGACCCTCCTTTGCGCGTTCGCTCTCGGCTGCCGAGGGGCAGTGGGCAGTACATACAACGTTATGGCCCCGCTCTACAACCAGATCATCAGCGCGTTTAATGCAGGTGACATCACAGAAGCCAGAAGGCTTCAGAACATATCGATGAAAGTGATTCAACTGCTGGTGGGGACGGGCAATTTCTTCTCCGCTCTGAAAGAGGCGATGAAAATGGTAGGCCTTGACACTGGTGGAGTTCGCCCGCCATTGGAGAATAATCCACCCGAAATAAACGCCAGGCTCAGGAATGACTTGTTCAAGCTGGATTTCTCCGATTTCTGTTCGAAGATGCCCGCTGACTAAGAGACTCTGGTAAATCTCTCTTACTGTCATTCCCGCGAAAGCGGGAATCCAGGATGTTTTGTTAGAGCCACAAATACAATAGTTTAGAGAAATCATAATGAAGACTATCTCTATGCCGATATTGTTGTTGCTTCTTATGGCCGCACCACAGGCCTTTTCAGGCCAGGCTGAAGCGCTCGATGTCCTGGATTGGAGTGAGCTTTCCGAACTACCGGTACTGGAAGGGCGGAATGCGCAATTAGGTCTGGCCGGTCCTTTCTGTGGGATTAGCAATAATGCCCTGATCGTTGCGGGCGGCGCCAATTTCCCGGATGGCTCACCCTGGAGCGGGGGACAAAAGGTTTGGTATGGTGATACTTATGTCCTGGAAAAAACAGATAGCGGCAACTTCCAGTGGCGCACCGGCTTTACTCTCCCTCGTCCTCTGGCCTACGGCGCATCAGTTACCACCGATGCCGGCGTGGTCTGTATAGGCGGCTGCGACAGTAACCGCTGTTTTAACGATGTATTTCTTCTGCAATGGGACCTGGCCAGCGGGCAAGTTCGAACGCAGAAACTACCGCTCTTGCCCCAGCCATGCGCGTTTACATGTGCGACACGGATAGAAAACACTGTCTTCGTTGCGGGTGGTCAATCATCCATGACCGATCCAGGAGCGATGATTAACTTCTGGTCGCTGGATTTGACCGAGGCGGGGCAATGGAAAACGTTGCCGGCGTGGGATGGCTCGCCTCGTATACTTCCTGTCCTTGTATCACAGCACGATGGAACGTCAGATAAGGATCTCTTCAGC
>CAZYMD010000008.1:0-44474 GCA_964649005.1 uncultured Pirellulales bacterium | reverse complement strand
ATCCTCAATTGCTTGCCGAAGAAGTTCACATCTCCGAAGACGCGGAAGAAGCGATTGTATAGATGGTCCTCCTGGATAGCCAACCTCGCAACGGGCCTGCCGTGAATGAAGTGCTCTTCGACTATTTCAGGGATGTCCTGCTCAGTCAGAGCACCGTATATCGTGTAGCCCGGATTGACGACCATTATGGGGCCTTTGTCACACATTCCGAGGCATCCTGACAGACTGATCTTGACATCGTCGGCAATGGAGTGTTTCTCCAAATGCTCGCTCAACACCTTTCTCAGGTGTCTGATCCCGTTGTTTAGACAGGCCGTGCCGTTGCAGACCATAACAGAGTACTTGGTAGCCACTGTCCGGCTCCTTTCTATTCTATGACCCATTCTTCTATAACCTGGCCCTTTTTGAGGTGTTGCTCGATAATCTGCAACGCCTTTTCCTTTGTTACTTTGCCGTACTTGACAGGGCTTTTTCCCGTTTCCACCACCTCTACAGTGGGTTCGAGGTTGCATCTGCCGGCACAGCCTTTCTGGCTGAGATATACATCCGTTAGGCCGTGACTAACCGCCTTACGGAAAACCTCCATCACTTCCTTCGATCCGGCTGCAACCTCACATGTGGCCATTCCCACATACACCCTCTTCGTGGAAAGAAATCCCCTGCTGACTATCCTGCTGACAGCCTCCGCTCGCTTCTTCCTTATTAGTTCCAATGGAGTTGGCATCTCACAAGCCCCTTTCTATTTCGAAAACAAACGAGTTTCCGTGTTCTCTAGGTTCGACCCAGATCCTGCCGCCGTGACTTTCGACGATCTGCTTGGTTATGTACAAACCGAGTCCCGTACCTTTGACCTTCTTGGTCTCAGCGCTGTCCAGCCGGGAGAACTTGTTGAAGAGCTTCTGCTTCTGCTCTTCGCTTATCGGCGTTGAATCGTTATACACTTCCACACGCACCTTGTTCTCACAAATCGAAGCGCTAAGACGAATTAAACCGTTTTCAATGCTGTACTTTATGGCGTTGCTCACAAGATTGTTCGCCACAATCTGCATTAGGTCCAAATCCGCCATGACACTTAAATCTGAAGGAATGTCGTTTTCAATACGCAGAGTCTTCCTGCTCGATATAGCCGCCAGCGAATCGAGTGAGACGTTATAAACATCCTTTTTCAAAAACACTTGGGTTCTGTTTATAGACAAATCACCTTTTTCTATCCGCCCCAGGTTCAGGAATTTCTTCACTGTGGCGCCAAGATAATCGAGGTTCCTCGTGACCGAGTCCATCGCCTTTCTCTGCTTGAAGTTGATCATCCCCAAAAAACCATCGCGAACAGCGTATGCATTCATAACCGCCGAAGCGAGTATGCCTTTAAGCTCGTGGGCGACGAAGCCAATCAGGTCAATATAGCTCTTGTTGAGTTCTGTGAGCTTCTCATTCGAAACACGCAGGCTCTGATCCCGCTCATCCAGTTTAGCGGACATTTCATTAAACGACTCAGCGAGTCTGTCCAGTTCCGCCACGCCTGTTTCGGTGCCGACCCGGTAGCCTAATTCTCCGCCGGAAAGACGCACTGTTGCCTCAAGCATACCGGTAACCGGCTTTGAGACGGTCCCTGCAAGGATAAACGACAGGATCACAGCCATAACCGTAACCAACACAACAAACACCAGGAATATCAGGGCTACCTCGCGGGCCATGTCCTTGAATGGTTCTTCGAGTGTGCCCACATAAAGGATTCCGATGATTCCGCCTTCAATGTCCTTTATGGGCTCGTATGCAGTCTTGTACCAGTCTGTCACAACAAATGCGCGGTCGTGCCAGGGCCTTCCCTGCTCGACAACATTTTCATACACGCTGGCCGAGACTCTTGTCCCGATTGCTCGCGTACCGTCAGCGTTAACTACATTTGTCGATACTCTTACGTCATCTTGAAAAATCGTAACGGTGCCCTTGGGCTTGGACTTGTACAGCTCGTTTCCGTAAACCATCGCTCTGATTCTGTCAACGAGTGTATAATCCCGGTTTATGATACGTCCGCCATATACTACAGCCGAAACGGTTCCGTTCTCATCGAAGATCGGGATTGCATATTCTTTTGCCATGACATCGACTAGAACTTTCCTGGTCGTTGGTTTTGCCATAGTTGTCGGCACTATTGCGATGGCCACTCCATCGCTTATATCTCCTGCGATTCGCTTTAGCTCATCGCTTGAAACGATCCTCGTGCCCCCGACAGGCTCTCGCTTCTGCACGGCAGCCTTCACAATCTGGTTCTCAATTCGATTGAACTGTGTGTTTCTGACAATCTGCATATAGTGAAGATTAAGCTTCTGCCGAAACACATCTATGTCTGATTCGATGGAAAACAGGCGCAGGCCCTGGCCGATACGGTCGATTTCGCTGTTATAAACCATACGGGCCGCCTTAAGGTCATTGCGAACCTTATTTTCGGCACGTTCGATGATGTCTTTCTCGATAATATAGAATCCCAGGAGTGCTATCGAGGCAGACAGTACAACGATAACCATGAAAAATGATATTAATATCTTTGTCTTCAGGGACCGCACAACCATCGCTACATCCTTGTTTTATCTTCCGCGTTGACAAAGTATATGATATTTTCAAGTTCGGTCTCAAGATTGATATTGCTCAGGAAGCACCCTTCCGGTGCCTTGAGGCATATTGGGGCAAAATTAAGAATGCCCCTGACACCGGCAGCCAACATCAATTCCATAACCTGTTGCGCAGCATAATCCGGTACACAAATAATTCCAAGCTTGATTTGGTTTTCTTTGAGAAAATCTACGAGCTGCCCAAGCGTGAGGATCGGCACTGATGCCTCATTATCGTGCTTATCTGGGTCGATATCGAAACCGGCGACTATTTTGATGCCGCTCTTCTCGAAACCGCTGTAGTGTATCAGCGCTCTTCCAATGTTTCCAACTCCAACAACCACAACCTCTTGCAGTTGGTCCTTCCCGAGAATTGTGTTTAACTTTTCAATCAGCTCATCAACCTTATAGCCACCACGTCGGTTTCCAGTGATGCCGAACATGGAGAAGTCCTTCCTGACCTGTGCGGCAGTTACACCGGCAGAATCGGCCAGATTATCCGAGTAAACGCGGATAAAATTCAGCGTTTTGAGCCTTCGTAGGGCATTTTTATACCTTGACAGTCTTATAACACAGCTTCTGTTCGGCATTGAAAAACCTCACAACTCTTATTAGCTACATTTTTTACATCCAACATATACGTCTGTATTGTTTACTATATCATATATTATTACAGTATACTTTCTTTTTTGTTCATGTCAATTTGTTTTATGTGAAATTTTTCACATATCCCGGCCCCAAAAGAGATTATCTCCTGTTTAACATTGTTTTTATGCACCCAAGACAGACTCACGCCATTTTAACTACAGGGAAATTGCATATATGTGTGGGTGTAGGATTTGCTCGCTGGTGAGTATTAATTAAAGGAAAACAGGCTATTTTCGAAGTCGTGAAAGATAGCCAGCGGTCCCTATAGAGGCTCAAAAAATCGCGATTTCGCGAATCTAATCCTGCGTGGCATCGGAGACGGAATCGACGTAGTTTTGCACGGTGCTTTTTACCTTTCCGGCCCTTTCCATAAGTTCGGGAGCATACTGGTTTACTATGGACTCTTTGACTGCGCGGTCAACTGCAGTGGCAACGCCCTTCTTCAGCGCATCGGCGTGCTGCCGCTGCTTTTCGAGGGCGGCTTGGAGTTTCTGTCGCTGTTTCTCGTAAGTTTCATTAAGCTGCTTGTACAGAACTGTATCCTTGCCTACCTGCTCGACTTTCTTGAGGAACTCCTTTTCGATCTCGTCCTGAATAGTCTGAGGCTCAGTCATAAAATTGCGAATCTGCTCGACCTTTTGGATTGTGTCTTTCAGGAAAGGATTCGCTTCCACCATACTGTCTACCTCAGCGTTTATCTTTTCTTTGACAAAGGTTTTTGGATCTCGCCGCATCTGATCCAAAGCCTGAAGCTTGTCCACGACATCCTGTGGAAGAATGTTCCGTGCTACTTCCTCTCTTAGAGCATTTGCAACGAGCTTTCCCTCGATAGCCATTTTTACCCATTTGTTCGTCATATACTTATCGAGGCCTGTTTTTTCGGCGAGCAGGCTGACGAAACTTTTGCCGTAGGCTCTTTCGCACGCGTAGTCCAGAATGCTCCAGGGATTGTTCAGCTTAATGAGCTTGAGAATTTCATCGGCCTGGCCGAGGTCGCTGACGACCTGACCCAGGCCCATAAACGCATCGCAAATGTAGTCGAGCGTCTCTTTGGGATCAGGCACTTCAGGAATGAACGTGGCGTCGATCATCTTCTGCAGATAAGCCATTTCCTCTTCGAGCCGCTGTATTTTGGCGCTCTTTCCCTTGAGCTTCTCATTGCATGAATCCAAAGACACCTGGAGATGATTAATAGTCGTAATGGCCCTGCGCTGCTCGTATGTTTCGCTGTTGCGAAATGCTTTTTCTCTTTCCGCAAGACCATTTTGCATAGGCTCGATAAAGCCGGTGCGCCACTCATTGACGCTGTATCCCATGACTTGAGGCCGGAAATCTCCCGTTGAGATTTTCTGCTGCATTTCTGCGACTGCTTTAGAGTAGTGATCCACCCACTTCTGCGCATCAGCCTGATCTCCCTTGAAATATCCAGCCAGGGATTTCATGTGCTCCTTTGTTGTCTCATCCTCGCGGGCCTCCTCTTCGATCATCTGGTCCAGGGAATCATAGGCCTGGCTCTTTTGAATGAAACTCAACTGCTCCTTTGCTTTGCGCAGCTCTCCCTCTTCCCTTTTCAAAATATCCAGGCACTGTTCGTAGATTCGGATGCCCTCTTGTTTTGCTTCTTCAATCTCCCTGCGGCTCTTCGCCCTGTCCAAGTAGTATCGTTTCTTGAATTCTTCGAGATAATACTTCCAGGATCGCAACTGCTGCTTCGTATCCAGGATAGTTGCTTCTAAAGCCTCCCTCTCATCGTCGGTAAGCTGTGGATTTGCCTGCTTGATCGCAGCCTCGTAGCTTTGTTTGGTCAATTCCAGGGTGCTCCTGAAACGAGCCTTCATATCATTGACGTCTTGGGCAAGGCTGTTCTGGAGCTTCAGCGCACGGTCTTCGAGCGCTTTACGCTTTGGACCTTCAGTTTCGCGCGCTTCGAGCCACAGCTCAACGACCTTGCTCTGATTTGCCTTTAGGGCCTGGAAAAGCTGATCGTTGAGGTGCTCTCTGGGCATGCCAAGCTCTCTCTCCGAAGAAGCGATGCAGACAGACATACAAAAACTCACAGCTAATGCTGTTAAAAGCAGTCTGACGATGGAATTTTTCGATAGCAGTATCTTCTTGTTTTTTTTCACAGGTGCGTCAAGCCTTCTTTAATATAAGATGTTATAGCAGCAAGCTTCAATGGAAGAACGAGTTAAAACCCACCTTATCCTACGTTCTCATTATACATTTTTTGATGCAAAATTCCAAAGCGAAGAAAGGTCCAAATTCAGAGGCTCAGGATAAATCTGTTGGAACTTTTGATCTAACCAACCGATAGGTCAAGCTACAAGCCACAAGCAAATCCGGCTCAGGCGAGGCCTTTTTCGGGCTCTATTCGACAATTATATATATAATCATTCAGCGTACTTGTAGAACAGGAGCTGCGATCTTTCGGATCTGACAGTTAGTAGTTGCATAAAACACTGCAGAAGGGAATTGCCGCTCGATAGTTGTTATCGGTCGTTTTCTGCGTATGGAGATTTAAGTGAATTCGCGAGTATGCGGGGCCGGCCGGACCGAGGCCTGGATGGTGAGGATTGGCCCGCCGATCAGAAATGTTATTTTTTCATAATTTTTCCGTTGAATTGTATGGCACAACAATGTTATCATATTGTAAACAAAGACTTTTAAGGCCCCTGAGTCCTTCTCTCCCTCCTCTCCGCACAGCTCAGGGGCGTTTTTTTTTATTAGCGTAGCGAGCCCAAGTCGGTGTGAAATCGAATGGTCGAAGCAGGCTTAATGTCGGCGACCACCTCGCCTGTCCGCATATGGCCTGCCTGATCGCATTGGCAACCTGTGTACTCGCGGACCCGGCCTTCCATGAAATCGCGGTGGCGGCGCCATAACCGGCGCGGGCCTGCTTCGGACGTGGTAGTGTTCATGGCTGTCGATATCGCAGCCGGCCAGGCAGAAAAGCGACAAGGTCAATAGAGCGATTTGTAATATTCTATTCATTTTATATCTCCTTTATAGAAGCCCGGATAAACTGACAATGAATGTTGCCTGTAGTCCACTGTGAAAAAAGGATTGCAGACGGAGATTATTCGCGTTGCCTGTCAATGGCTACGGGTGGACATACTGACGAAGACTTCCATTTTGCTTTCCCATTTGTGCGAGTCGATTGTTGCGGTGAAATTTGCTTTGGAGCCGCTCATATCTCGCCACAATCTTTGTATGAATCGCAGAATATTCATTTCGGACACCTCCATTTTCCCGAGCGTTTATGATGCCCTGTCTTGTCCCTGTGGATCTGTTGTTTTTGAGAGCTTTATCTACCTATGAAAGGCAACAGGCAAGCAAATGGTAACGAAGGTTTAGCTCCAAAAAGCGAGATGTAATAGTCAAGAATAATACCTTGCGGTGATTTCGAACTGCGCGTGTTATCCTTGAATTCCGGCGCAAAGCACTGTAGATTTTATGTGGATGTGATAGTCGGTCGTTCTGAACAGGCGTAACACGTTAGGATGACCAGGGACTATTGAACGAAAATTTGTTGGAATTCGTATAATGATGATGTGGCAAACGAAAGGCAAGCGCTAAGCCAATGATAGTGGAGTATCCTGAATTCTCGGAGATTACGATGGACTTGCGACCCCTTCTTCATCCTCGGTTCCAGGCCCTTCCCGATGGGATATCGGAGTTCACGTTCGCTAATATCTACCTGTTTCGCCAGAGACATGAGTACAGGATATGTAGGCTTGGCGAGATATTTGTCATAACCGGTTGGGATGGCGGCCAATCCTTTTTTATGCTCCCCTTTGGATTGCCCGACGAGAACGTTCTCAGAGAGCTGTTCGACAATTACGGTACGATGAAAGACGCGACGGAATTGCAAGCGAAGGCGCTGGCAGAATTGGGGTATTCTGTTTGCGAGGACAGGGACAACTTCGATTATCTCTATGCAAGAGAAGATTTGGTTAATCTGACGGGTCGGAAGTTTCACAGGAAGAAAAACATGCTGAACCTGTTCATCAGGAACAATGAATGCCAGGCCAAACCGCTTCTGGAGGAATATAGAGAGGATGCGATACAGATTCTGGATGAGTGGGCTCAGGAGCACAGCGGGCCCGGTGATTACGAAGCCGCGAAGGATGCATTGGAAAAGATGTGGCCCTTGCAACTGTGCGGAGGCATTCTATATATCGACGGCAGACCGGTTTCGTACTGTCTCGGTGAAGAACTGGCTCTTGGCGGAAGCTTCGTAATACACTTCGAAAAAGCCGTGCCCAGTGAGCAATTCAAGGGCCTATACCAATTTGTAAACCAGGCGTTCGCGTCGATTTTACCCGACAAGTATGAGACTGTGAACCGGGAGCAGGACCTTGGCGACCCCGGCCTTAGGCAAGCGAAAGAAAGCTATAATCCGACAGGTTTTGTGAAGAAGTATAGAGCCACGTCTCGGTGACGGGCCAGGCGAAGTCAGTTTGATATACAGTGTGTTCGACAATAACGGAGAGACAAGATTATGAAGGCATATTGTGATTTCACGAGGTTGTTGCGATGTTTTGCGGTGGGCTCGGTCCTCTTTTCTATCGCTACGTGTGAGGGTGAAGCAATTAGAAAAAGGCTGCCCATCGGAAGCGATTACAAGCTTGTCTGGTCGGATGAGTTTGACGCCGAAACGCTCGATTTGAGCAAATGGGGATACAGGGGATTAGGACCGCGGCGTGATGCCATCAACGTGAAGGATACTGTTTCATTGGATGGCAAAGGCCACCTTGTGCTAACGACAAAGCGCAACGGCCAGGTGTATCATACTGCGATGATCGGCACACAAGGCAAGTTCGAGACGACGTTCGGATACTTCGAATGCAGGGTAAGGCTCCAGACGCAGATCGGCCACTGGTCCGCATTCTGGCTTCAGAGCCCGAGCCTGGGCAATCCGGTCGGTGATTCTCGCAAGGCCGGAACGGAGATCGACATCTTCGAGTATCTCCGCAAGGATGGCGACAAGGTGCACCATAATCTACACTGGGATGGTTACGGGAAGGATCATACGAGAGACGGCAAGACCGTGAAAGTAGCCGGGCTCGAAAAGGGCTGGCACACTTTCGGGCTGCTCTGGACGGATAAGCAATACGTGTTCTACGTTGACGGCAAGGAGACATGGCGCAGCGATAAGGGCGTTTCGCATCGGGCAGAGTACATTATACTAAGCCTGGAGGTGGGAAAGTGGGCCGGAGATATTGCCCAGGCGAAGCTGCCCGACAGCTTGTTCATTGACTACGTTCGTGTTTACCAGAAGAAAATTGAACCGAATGATCAACAGAAGAAGCCTTGAAGTTATTGCCAAGGCCAGCGTCTATTCTCGCCATACACTATACGCTCAGAAATAAAGTCGCCTCTATGAAACAGACAAGAAGAACATTCACCATATATGTATCAGTAGCTTTATGGCTCATAGTACTGACAGGCTGCCAGCTTCAACCGGCCAGGTTACAGACTCCAGGGACGCTTCGCGTGTTGACTTACAATATCCATCATGGTGAAGCGATGGATAGTAAGTTCGATTACGAGCGTCTTGCGAAAGTCATTAATGACCTGTCGCCTGATATCGTTGCACTGCAAGAAATGGATAAGGGAACACATCGTGCTTCGGGGGTGGATCAGGCAGCTTTGTTAGGCAAGCTCTGTAATATGCACTACGCTTTCGGACAGGCGATGCCCTACCAGGGCGGGCAATACGGCGAGGCGATCCTCTCGCGTTTTGCGATCAAGAAGACTGCTGTACACCCCCTGCCATACAATGTCGGCCAGGAACCACGGGCGGCATTGGAGGTCCTGATTGAGCTTGAGGATATTGGGCCTATCGTTTTTGTCGGAACCCATCTTTGTCATCAAAGCAATGAAACCCGTCTGCAGCAAACTCGGCGCATAAGTGAGCTATTTGCGAAGGAGACGGCCGGCCCTGCAATTCTGGCGGGAGATTTCAATGCCCGGCCAGGCAGTGAGCCTATGGATGTTCTGCTTGGAAGCGGCTTGACAGACATCGTCGCCCCGGACTCGAAGATCGACTACATCCTCGTCAGGGCATCCGATCCGTGGAAGGTTGAAGAGGTAATCATCGTTGACGAACCAGTGGTTTCGGACCACGACCCCGTGCTGGCGGTTATCAAGTGGCAAGGTAATTGACGACAATGCAGGCAAAACTTGACACGTTAGCATTATTCAGGTTATCCTTATACGGTATCTCGTGATCCCATGTTTCCGTGTGCCGGCCGTGGCGCATGGCATGGTGCGATAGGCCAGTAACTCGAAACGAGCAGTATGGACGCAGTAGTACTGGATAAGGTTAGCAAGTCGTTTGGGCAGGTTCGCGCTGTGTGCGATTTAAGCGCGCAGATTCCGGCCGGGGCGGTTTACGGCTTCATCGGACCGAACGGCGCCGGCAAGACAACGACAATTCGTATGATCATGGATATTATCCAGCCTGATTCCGGACGGATCGAGGTTCTGGGGGATGATTCGGTCGGGGCGGCACGGGCGCGAGTTGGGTATATGCCTGAGGAGCGGGGATTGTATCGCAAGATGACGGTGGCGAAGGTGCTGACGTATTTCGGGTCTATCAAGGGAATGGATGGTCGCGAGTTGGGGCCAAAAGTCAACGAATGGCTCGACCGTATGGAGCTTCGTGATTGGGCGGGTAAGAAGGTTGAGGAGCTTAGCCGGGGGATGCACCAGAAGCTGCAATTTGCTGTTACGGCGATTAACGATCCTGAGATGCTGATACTGGATGAGCCGTTTTCAGGGCTCGATCCTATTAATACGGACCTGCTCAAGGAGATTATCGCCCAGATGAAAGGACAGGGCAGAACGGTGATCTTTTCCACCCATGCGATGCATGAGGCCGAGACGCTGTGTGACAAGATCATCATGATTAACAAGGGGCAGGTGGTTCTGGACGGCAGCCTTGCAGAAATCCGAGAGCGGAACAAGCTGCATACGGTCAGTGTGGAGGTCGAAGGGGAAACGGACTTTATCAGTAGTATCCCCGGCGTGACGGCCGTCAAACCCGACGGCAAGCGCATTGATATTTCGCTGGAAGAGAATGAAGACACGCAGGAGCTGCTTATGGCGTTGGCAAAGCGAGTTCGGATTCGAGTATTCGAAGAGAAGACGCCGTCGCTGCACGAGATATTCGTAAACATGGTCGGACAAGATGAATAAGATTTGCAAAATTGCACAGCGCGAATACGCGGAGACGGTCAAGACGAAAACGTTCGTTCTTGGTATTCTCATGGCGCCGCTGATCGTGGCGGGGATCATTTTCTTCACAGGACGAATGACCAAAAAAGGCAGCCAAGTGCGCCCGGTGTTTCGACTGGAAGTGACAGACATGACCGGGCGGCTTTCGGAGGACATCAAAACAGGTATCGACAAGTACAACGAGTCTCATGCGAACAGGTCGATACAGCTTTCCGAGGTACACACAAAGGATGTTGAGGACAACGGAAAGGAAAGCCTGCGAAACGGTCAGATCGACGTTTTTGCGGTTATGGACCCGAACATCATTAGCGGCAGTGGCATGCTGCACTTATATACGCACAAACCAAAAGCCAGCGACCTCGATATGCTTGGAACGGTCGAGAATCTGTTGCGACAATCGGTTGTCAACGTGCGATGCCACAATCTGGGCATCTCTTCAGAGCAACTCTCAAAGACATGGCATGTTCCTGTCGAGACTGTCGAGGTCGGCAAGACCGAGGGCGAACAGAAGGTGCAGCGAGAGAGTGACAAGATAATGAAGATGATGGTGCCTTTTTGCTTTATGTACCTGATGTTCATGGGGATGATCGGCACGGGGCAGCATATGCTCAGCAGCGTGATAGAAGAGAAAGGCTCGCGGGTTATCGAGGTGCTGCTCTCGGCTGTAAGCCCTTTTCAGCTCATGGCGGGCAAGATCATAGGGCTTGCCGGGATAGGGCTGACAGTGGTTAGTATCTGGGGGGTAGCAGCTTATGGAGCGGCTCGGTATAAAGGCTTCGAGATCGAGATTCCACCAGCGATGTTGTTTTACTTCGTGATTTATTTTCTGCCTGGTTTCCTGCTGTTCACATCATTATTGGCGGGAGTTGGGTCTGTGTGCAATACCGTCAAAGAAACGCAGGGGCTGATGATGCCGATCATGCTGATTTTCATATTGCCGCTGTTGTCTTGGTTTAAACTCGTGCAGGAGCCGGACGGTTTGCTGGCGAGGGCGCTGTCGTTCATACCGCCACTGACTCCTTTGGTGATGATGCTGCGCATATCAGCCAGCGACAATATCAGCAAGATCGAGATTGTGCTGTCTCTCGTCGTTCTGCTGGCGGGTGTTGTTGTCACCATGTGGGCGGCGGCCAAGATCTTCCGCACGGGCATTCTGATGTATGGCAAACGCCCCGGTGTGCGCGAGATTCTTCGCTGGGTGCGTCACGCATAACCGCCGGCGGCGGGCTTAATCAACTATAAATAGGATTCTATGAGCGGTCTCTTCTACAATCTGGGCAGGCGGGTCGGACCGAAGGTTCGCAAGGCCAGTTGGGTCTGGCAATCGATGACGGGAACCGAGGCCGATATGATCAAGGTCGAGAACGAAGTCGGTCGCGATCTTGCATATGAAGTGAGATGTCAATTGAAGCCTGATGCGGACCCTGAGACAAGACAACTGCTGGGGAAGATCGGATCGGATCTGGCGAAATGCGTAGCCAATCGATATCGCACGTTCAGCTTCGAGGCTGTCGAGGGGGGCGAGCCAAATGCGTTCGCCCTGCCCGGCGGATTTATCTTCATCACAAGATCGCTGATAGAATTGTGCCGGCAGGATGCGGATGAAGTGGCGTTCGTGCTCGGTCACGAGATGGCGCACGTCATCCGGGGCCATGCGATGGAGCGTATCATAAGCAATTCGGCGATTTCGACCGCTTCGCGTATCGGGCCTGCTCGGGGGCTGATGTCGGGGTGGCTCAAGCGCGTAGGCGTGCAGTTCCTTGAGAGCGCTTATTCGCAGGACATCGAATCGGAGGCCGACAGGCTGGGAGTAGCCCTCTCAGCAGCGGCGAATTACGATCCGTATGCTGCGACGCGTCTTCTTTCGAACCTGGCCAAAGTTAGCCAAGGTCAGGAGGGAGTCGATCTGGGGGAATATTTCTCATCGCACCCGGCCTACCAGAACCGCATTGAAAATATAAACCGTATAATCAGACAACGAAGCGGCTGAATACGGGGATACAGGAATGAGAAAAGCGAAGGTCTATTTAGCCAGCTTTCTATGCATAAGCTTCTTATTCGCATCTGGTATTGTCAGGGCGGGGACATTCTACCGAGAATACTGGGCGAATTGGGATCCCAACATTAACAACTGTTCGGGCAGACTTCGCGTGAATGACACAGAGCTGAGCCTGCATGAGGAATTTGGAAGGAGGAGTGAGGCCCGGGCCAACGGGCTGGCGCTGATGAAGGTAGAGGAAGACATCTTCGGGCTGGAATCAGCAGAGCTGTATCTCGAAATGTGGGGCGGGCACCCTGGCACCGCAAACAAACGATTTTACCTAAATGGCAGACAAGCCTATCAAGTCCCTGAGACAGGCACGGCAGCAGGAAACTGTACGTATGGCTATCCGAAGATACCACTCAAGGTGGGGCATCTGGTCCAGGGAACCAATGCGCTTCAGTTTGTGTGCGATCGGGGTGACTCGTTCTGGGGACACTTCATACTCGACAACGCCGCCATCAGGTGTTTTCTCAAGCCAAATCACCCGGAACTAATTCGCAGCGGAATGGAACGATTCAGCGCACAGGTCGAATTGGCGGATACAAGCAACTCACTGAATGATATGGTTCGCGTGTCTCTATCGTATCAAGATCAATTCAAGGATTCAATAAGGTCGGTGGACTACTTCGGGCGATATTTCGGATTCGATGATGACGGTGACGGACGTGATAATGGCTGGCATGGATATACTCAGAAAAGGCTGCCTCGAAATCACATAGGGACAAGCTCTACAGCGCCGTTCGAGGTTGTATGGGACACGACGATGGTCCCCAGCCAGTCAGGGGCGATGGCCATCCGAGCGGTCGTGCACCTGAAAAACGGGCTCAAGTACGTGACAGACACTCTGGACGGTTTGTCATTCGATGCAGGCAGAGACAGAGTGGAAATGTACAAGTGCTCGGAGATGCCCGCGCCGTTCTGGTCTCGGGCCTCACGTGTTAGCAAGGCCACTATCAATCTTCCAGAAGACGTGGGGGTGATTCGCAGGGCATTGCTCATGGTCAAGATATGGGATGGCGGCGAGGGAAACGTCAAGGAACCCTTTAGAATCAACGGGATTCCATATTCAATTACATCCGGCAAGGCCATACACGATGTCGTCTTCACGATAGCAGGCATCGATCCCAGCAACCTTAGAGGTGGGGACAATGAGATTACCCTGGTCTCGGATACGGAACATCATGGTATTGAAGTTCTCCTGCCTGGGCCGGTATTGATAGTGCGATATGGACGGAGATGACCGAAAAACATGTACGCTGCCGCGTATCGAGGAGAGGATGCACTTGTGATATTATGAGAGGAATGTTTTGTCAGTTTTTCCGTGCATAAGTGGTCGAATAGCTGTCTACCTGCATTTCGCGCATGTGAGAAACGCACACGGAATACAGATTATCCGGCGGTGATAGCAAAGCTGCTTAATCCCCTACTGCTTCTGAGCAGTACAGGCCGAATCCTTGTGGGATAAGTGTGGTCTCGGGAATGTAAAGCAGATTGCGTTGCCTTGTTCGCCCGAACTCTTAGCCCACACCTTGCCGCCATGCATCTCGATCAATTCCTTTGCGATGGCCGGTCCCAGGTCGAGATTATCCGTCTGCCGGGGATTCTGCGCCCTGATGCAACCGGAAAAACTGAGCACCTTTCGTATTTCGGTGTCGTCCATCGTGGGAGCGTCGTCGTGCACTTCGACCATGATTTCATTGCCGTTCAATCCTACCTTGATTTGCACGTGTCCGCCCTGGTCGGTAGAGCAGACCGCCCTATGCAAAAGACTGTGGAATATTTGTTTTATTCGAGTATAATCCGCCCTAATTTCCAATTCGGGATCTATTTCCAAGGCGGTAAGCTCAACGCCTTTTTCCATAGCAAGAGGCATCAGGCTCTCTACAACATTGGAAACAGCAGTTTCAATATTGAACTCTTTGCGGTCCAGCTTTGCCTTGTTAGCATTAATCGAAAGCAAGTCGTGAAATTCTGATATGAGCTTCTTAGCTCCATCGAGATTACTGCCTTCAAGCAGAAGCTTCATAGAATCTGCTACTTGAATAGCCATTTCATTGACGATGCGGTTCTGTCTTTCAAGTTTGGTGTTCGTGCTTCTAAGCTCATCCTCCACGAGAATTCGCTCGGAAATGTCGCGTCCAACACCTACAACCGCCATATCGTAGCCTTTTTCATCCTTGATTATCGACCTGGAGAGAGAGAGTGGAAATATGCTGCCATCTTTACGTCTATGATAGAAGCCAACTTCCCAACTGCTTCCAATAGCGCGTGTCTGAAAAACGCTTCTCGTGTTCTGAGTCGCGTTATTGCTTATCCATAGGACACTGCCATTCTGGCCGACAATTTCTTCCTCAGCGTACCCGTAAATCTGACAAAACGCCCTGTTGACAAAGATGATCTTGTCGTCCATGTCAGTGATGTAAACACTGTCATCCGTGCTTTTGATTGCCTCAGACAAGAGCCTGAGCCTGTCCTTTGTTCTCTTGTGTCTGACGGCGTTCTTGACGGTTATCGGAAGAGCCTTCAGATAGCCACGATCGACGTCCTTTGTCAGGTAGTCGTATGCTCCGGCCTGCCACACCTTCACAGCCACTTCCTCGTCACCCGCTCCAGTGACAAGTATTACGGGGGTATCTTTTACGATATCCATAACGTCAACGGCACAACCGTCACCAAGCGAATAGTCGGAGACAATGACATCGAAGGACGACTTGCTCAGGACTTCTCGCGCCTCCGTAACAGATCCTGCAATAGAGCAGTTGTAGGGAAGTCCCTCCTTCTCAACGAAGCGCTCAAACGCTTTCTGGTCAAGTTTGTCATCTTCTACAAGTAATACATTATATTTCATGTCGGCCATTTTTTTGCCCCCTAACGTGGAACTTACTCGCTTTTTTCCAATATGATTCAATCAATTCAAGCGATTTGCATAATTCTTCATAATCAGTTGATTTGCCTGCACAAACGGCAACACTAAACAAAGGCGATGTATTCCTTGTTTCCCCCTCACCATATGCCTCCGTCGCGGCTATCGAGATGTCTCTCTTCAGAGAATCCATCTTCACAGCTTTCCGACACTTCGGACCATCCACTACGTAGAGAGTCCGTGCCGCGGCACCGTACTCCCTCAGAGCACGCTTCTTTGCGTTTTCACCCGTGTAATCATGCTCAACTGTCAATACTTGCGGCAAGTTCCGCATATTTGGTCTCCGCTTGCTGCTTCGGTAATGTAAAGAAGAAAGTAGTCCCGTTGCCAACTTCCGAATCGACCCATATCTTTCCGCCGTACATTTCCACGATCTTTTTTACAACGGTCAGGCCAACGCCAGTGCTTTCATATCCATCGCTGGGCGACAGTGTCTGGAACATTTTAAATATTCTCTCGAAATGCCTCTGTTCGATTCCAGGACCGTTGTCTGTTACTCTGAACTTCCAACATTGTCCGTCCTCTTCACAGTCCACAGCTATACGACCTTTCGGCTTGTCCATGTATTTTACGGCATTGCTTAAGAGGTTCTGGAACACCTGCACTATCCTTGTGTAATCGCACACTATCGCTGGTAGCTCGCGCTCAACAAACAACGAGATGTTTTCCGATACAGAGAGCGTGTGCCACACATCGGGCACAAGCTCATTGAGATTCACATTGACTTCCTTTTCACTCTCACGGCCGACTCTGGAATACTCAAGCACACCTTCAATTAGACAGTGCATCCGGTCGACCCGGTTCGAGAGCAACTGCATTTGCTCTTTCCCATCGTCAGTGAGTCTATCACCGTTGTCGGCCATGATCCATTCCGTCAATGTCTTGATCCCGCGCAATGGCGCCTTGAGATCGTGTGACACGATGGAGGCAAAATCGTTCAACTCACGATTGGTGTGCTCCAATTCCCTGAGTAGTTTGGCGAGATTCTGTTTGGTTCTCTTGCGTTCGACTGTGTATCGGATGATTCGCACGAGAGCCAATTCCAGGGACTTGCCTTTTACAAGATAGTCTTCGGCGCCGCTTCTTATGGCCTCGATGGCCATTTCTCCGTCGGCCGCTCCTGTCAAAACAATAATTGGGACATCGGGACTGGTGGCGTGGACCTTCTGCACAGTCTCAACGCCATTACTGTCCGGCAGGCCAAGATCGAGCAGGACGATATCGGTTTCCAATGCAGGTAGACGTTCCGTTGCCTCTGTAAGGCTCTCGGCTGTTGTGACTTCGAAACGCACCTGATCCGAGGAGCGGTCCAGAGCCAACTTCACAAGCCGGCGATCCGCCGGATCGTCATCAACCAACAGAACACGTAGTATCTCTCTTCTTACATCCACTGTCATGATGGACTCTCTTGCATATCACGAACCAATAGTCGGTTACGTCGTGCATAATCTGGTGGAAAGCCTCCAGACTACCTGGTTTTTTGATATAGCCGGAAGCTTGCAGTTTGAAACTTTCCAGAATATCCCTGTCAGAATCAGACGTTGTGAGAATTACCACCGGAATAGTGGTGAGTTCATGGTCTGACTTGAGTAACCTCAAGAATTCCTGGCCGCCAATACCTGGCATATTTAAATCCAGAAGTATTAAGTCAGGCATCGGGGAGTCTTTGTCGCCCGCCTTGCTACGATCAAGATATTGGAGCGCTTCTTCACCGCTTGAGGTAATGCGGAGCTTATTAGCAATTCTCTCCTTGGCAAGCGCTTTTGCAACGAGCTTCTGGTCCCCGAGGTCGTCCTCGACCAACAGTATCACGACCTCTTCAAATTCATACATTATTTTTAACCTTTCCAGCGAGTGTTGTGCAGTTCACTGTGCATGTCATTTCCCACCAACCTTCTCCAATTCATTCGCCTGTAGGTGGTGTTTGGCAGACAGTCCGTCGGTAAACCAATAGGTAATCATGTTTCTCACAATGTCCCTAAATTCGGCAGGCTTGCCTGGCTTCTGGATATAACCTGCCGCATACATTCCATAGCATTCCTTGATGTCGGCTTCGGAATCTGATGTAGTCAATATGACTACAGGGATACTGCACAAGGCTTTTTCTGCCTTGATATACGTAAGGAATTCCTTACCACCCATCCCGGGCATATTAAGATCAAGCACAATCAAGTTCGGCCAGGGACAGTCCACATCACCATTTTCACTAAGCTGAAGATATTTGAGGGCATCTTCCGCACAAGAGGCAATATGAAGATTAATTTTAACATCCTGAGCCGACAACGCGCTTTTAACCAGTTTTTGATCCCCCGGATCATCTTCCACCAACAACATATTGAAAGGTATTTCTAAATTCATACACTAAGCCCCCATTCTCGCTTCACTGACCGGCTTCGAAATATCGGTGACCGGTTCCGATTGATCCTCCAGCGCAGGCAGAGTGAACCAGAATATCGATCCCTGGCCATAGACCGAGTCTACTCCAATTTGCCCCGCATGCCGCTCAACAATTTTCCTACACACTGCCAGACCAATACCTGTTCCTTCGTATTCGCTTCTGGAGTGCAAACGCCTAAACATCACGAAAACGTTTTCAGACTGCTCATGTTTAATGCCAATTCCGTTGTCCTGCACTTCAAAACGCACTATGCCATTGTTCTGTCTTCGAGCAATAACAGTAATCTCCGGCACAGTACCCTTCTTTTGATATTTCATTGCGTTCGAAACAAGATTCTGAAGCAACTGCCGGATTTGCCTTGGATCTCCTTTAACAACCGGCAGCATTTTCGGAACCGAAAGAACAGCTTTGGTTTCCTCGATCATTACGGCCAATTCAATGCCCCTGAGCTGCTCCATGATTTCATTGACGTTGACGGACTCAAATTGAACAACCTTGGTCGTAACCCGAGAATATTCGAGCAGGGCCTCTATCATCTGCTGCATTCGGTTGGCGCCGTCGATCATGAATTCCAGATTCTCCTGATCGTCGTCGTCCAGCTTCCCGCTGAGCGACTCTTCCAGCAGTTGCCCGAAAGCGGTAATTTTCCTCGTCGGCTCCCTTAGATCATGCGAAGCAATATAGGTGAACTCCTGCAACTGACGGTTGGACTGGGCCAGCTTGTCATTCATGTTTTTCAGTGACTCTTCGGCCGCTGTGCGCTGAGCTACTTCCTCCTTGAGTTTTGCGTTGGTGCAGGAAAGCTCCGCCGTACGTTCGCTAACCTTTGTCTCAAGGTGCGTCTTGGCATCCACAAGCTCCAGATTGCGATTCTGTATTTGCTCCAGCATCTCGTTGAATGCATCCACGAAGACACCGAACTCATCGTTACTTGTCTTAACCGCCCGCTGAGAGTAGTCTTTTTTCTCCGAGACGACTTTGGCGACACCTGCCAGACTCAAGATAGGAGAAGAGATTATCTTCTGCAGCCTTGAAGAGATCAGATACGCCATGAACAAAGCAATTAGAATTGCACATACCCCGGTACGCATCGCCGCCAGAATTTCAGCTTTCGTCCTGCTTAGATCAAGCTGGAGATAAAGAGTGCCAAGCAGACTATTATCATCACTGATCTGTCTAAATACTTTGAGATAATTCTGTTCAAATCTATACTCATCAGCTCTGCATTCCGGTATTGTGAACTCATTTGGTTCCTCCCGGCTTTCATACTTGGCAAGCACCTCATTATGTCTATCGTACAGGCACGCGAAGACAATGGAAGGCTCGGCTCGAAGGGAATGGAGCGTTTCCTTAGCATCGACAGCATCATCGAAGGCAAGCGATGCCTTGCAGTTGTCGCCAATGATTTCGGCATAGCAAGATATATTGCGCACCGCCTGCTCATAATGCTTGGTTCGCCCGTAGAGAATCTGCATGACACCCGCCAAAAGCAGAGCAGTGATGCACGTCATCATTATGATGAGCATCAGCTTGTACCTGATCGCTATTCTCTGCATAAATGCCATGTTCAACTTTCCTGGCTCACAATACAATCCGCCTCTTATGGATATTAAACCCGCCTTTGCACCATCGGATCATTCTATGACCCTCTTGGCCAGCCGGAGAAGCTGTGATCTGATTTTCAATTTCGCCTTCTTTGCAGCAGCCGCACTGATCTCAAACCGAATCTTTCCTTCTTCGGCAATGAGATTTATGATACCGCCGGATTCAAGAAAACCGTCTGCATCGGCTACTGTCAGGACAGGATTGTTTCCGACTATTTTCATGATATCCTTGAAATACTCTTTCTCTGAAATACAAACAAACAACACGTGGCAGCGTTTCATATCCTCAATCTCTTTGGTTGCTTTGTCTTCGTCATTTTCGATACTCTTCTTGATCTGCTCAAAGGGTCTGAACATCTTGAGAACCACGCTTTTGCCGCCTACCTTTTTGCCTTTTATGGGCTCGAAGGCCTTCGCAGAAGGACTGTTGCCGATAACGCCCATGATTATTGGTTCGTTACTGTCGGCTGTTTTATCCTTTGGCCAGTTCACGAATTTGATGAAGTTGAATGTGAACGCGGCCTTAACCTGGTATTCCTTTTCAGAAACAGGATCACCCAGTGAAGGCACGGCAGTCATACCAACAAGCACCGCCAAAATGCAAAAAACAAAGATGTAAAGTCTCGTTCTCACTTTTTACCAGATCCCAACATTTCCAGGTTGACTTTGCAAAAGAGACCATGCTCGGTACAACGGGACCGGCAGTACCGATCTTTCCAGTGCCTGAGGCCCGCATAAATGCACATAACGCACATGGGCAAAACTCTGTTGTGACGCAGGCTTAAGACAAATTGATCCGCCTACTAAAGCAGCCACAGCAGCAGCCTGACCGGTCTCATCCAACAATACCTCGCCTAAATACATAATATGGCCCCCAAGGGAGCGCTGGTCCCCAATTTTGTGTAGTCTCTGTGTAGTCTCACAGATATAAATGCCTTCGCTTGAACACTATCGTCATAATTGAGAGAGCATTTCAGGAAAAAATACCCCTTATGACCTGTGAATCCGGCTACAAAACACGTATTTCTTGGCTCAATAATGCTTACCGGACTAACGGATGTAGGCAGTATACGTCCGTAATGCTCCAGCCGTCCGGTTGGGAAAGATCGGAACGAGAGTTTGTGATGATCGCATATTTTAGGACACAGACAAAAATGGAATATTCCGGCCCTAACGAGGATTCGATGAGACTGCAACAAACGACTGGCCAATCATCACAGGCAACATGTGTAAGAGAACTTAAATCCGGAGTTACGTTCTATTGCAGTCGTACTCGTCGCTTCTTGTCAATCAGGAGAGTGAGGTTTATGGACAGGAACAATCTCCGTATGTGAGGTCTAACGCTTCTCAGATGTCCGCTGCGATTACCGAACAGAGACTCATGCAAGGGCAGACGATCTAAAGTCGCCTATGGCATTTGCCGATAGGGGGAGGGTTGAAGTGCAGAGCTGTTACTAACGAAAAATGAGGATCTCAGATGCTTGGCAAGTCAAGAAGAAGCGAACTACCATTGAGACCTGAGCTTCTCACAATTCGTTGGTACCCGAGCAGCAGAAGTTGCACAAACAGCACAAATCGTACAATCAAACCTCGACAGATGCCACCGCTGATGGTGCGCAAAGCCGACTGGCGACGATAATAGTCGGCGAGGCATAAGCATTCAGCGTGTTTTCCCCCAGGCCAATCCCAAACGTTCCGCTTCAGCATACAAACCATATTGCTTCATCTTTTTGAAAAGCGTGGTTCGGTTGATCGCAAGTGCCGCGGCGGTTTTCTGTCTGTTCCAGTTGTTTGCCTGGAGAGCGTTGTGGATAAGCGTCGCTTCGTGCTCGGCCAATGCTGTCTTCAGAGCTATCGCTCCGGATGTGGCTTGCGATTGAGCCAGCGGCCGCTTCATTGATTCAGGCAAGTCCTCCAAGCCTATGATTTCACTTTTAGCAAGCAACGAGGCTCGTTCGACAACATTTTCGAGCTCGCGAATGTTTCCAGGCCACAGATATCGCTCCAAACACGCCATCGCGTCATCAGTAAAGCCAAGTTTTTGCTTCTTGTGCTGTGCGGAATACATTCTGAGGAAATGCTCGGCAAGCAACCTGACATCACCAACACGTTCACTTAGAGCGGGCAGCTCGATGGTCACAACATTGATTCGGTAGTAAAGATCTTCACGGAATCGCCCTTGCTTAACCTCTTCTTCGAGCCTGCGATTTGAGGCAAGCATTATACGTGTATCGACGGTTATCGTCTCGTTGCTGCCGACAGCCTCGAACTGCCTGTGTTCCAATACGCGGAGCAACTTGGCCTGGAGGCCCGGTGAGGCGTTTGATATCTCATCCAGAAAAATTGTTCCGTGATTTGCAGCAAGGAATTTTCCTTCCTTGTTGTTGACGGCGCCTGTGAAAGCGCCTCTTGTGTGACCGAACAGCTCGCTTTCGAGCAGTGTTTCCGGGATAGCTCCACAACTGACCTCAATGAACGATTCGTTTCGTCTGCTCGAACGGTGGTGTATCGCTCTGGCGAGCATGCTCTTACCCGTTCCGGATGGGCCGGTCATCAGAATTGTGGTTCTGCTCTCGGCAACAGCATCCACGAGATCGAATATTCTGGCCATCTTGTAGTTATGGCTGACTATGCTCTCCAGGCTATATTTGCGCTCGAGCTTCAAGCGCAGATGCTCATTCTCACTGACAAGTGACTGTTGCTTAAGCGCACGTTCGACGCCCAATCTGAGATCGTCGTCAATGATCGGCTTGGTGAGATAGTCAAAAGCGCCGTTTTTGATGGCGGCAACGGCACTTTCGATTGTGCCATATCCGGTTATGACAATCACAACGGCCTGGGGATATTCGCTACGAATGATTTCAAGAAGTTCGAGGCCGTTTCCATCGGGCAGATTGACGTCGGTGATTACCAGATTAAACTGCCTTTCCTTGAGTCTGGCCAATGCGGTCTTTTGAGTCTCAGCACCGATTGCCTCGAATCCCTCCAAAGAGAGAAATTCACACAGCGAATCAAGTATGATCTTATCATCGTCAACGACAAGAATGCTTTTATTGGCCACAGTTTTCCCCCATATACGTTTAGAAATCTCTTTTCAGACCGGTTCTGGCCGGGAGCCAGACAGTGAATACACTACCACGGTCGGGAGCATTTTCGGCGGTTATCCGCCCGTTCTGTCTTTCGATTATGTCTCTGCATATCGCCAGTCCGAGTCCCGTTCCATCGCCCTTGTCCTTTGTTGTGAAGAACGGCTCGAATATGGCTTCGGCATTTGATGGGGAGAATCCGCTGCCCGTATCGCGGAATCTAACGGCTACCATCTCACCAATCACGCTCGTAGATACATTCAACTCACCGCCGTCGGGCATCGCGTCCAGAGCGTTCTTTACTATATTGCAGAAGACCTGAAACAGATTGCCGCTACGTACTTCCACAGAAACCTGACCGTAGTTCCGCTTAATAGTCACCGCCTTGGCTTCAGCTCGGGATTCCATTGCCCTGAGTGCTTCTTCAGCGATTTTCTCAACGCCTGCGGTCTCCATTGAAGCATATGTTCGACGTGAAAACTCCAGAAGCTCACTGACTATTTGCACCATTCGCATCAATCCCTGCCTGCACTGCGTAAGATATTCACACGGTTTTTCGAGGCCCTGCTGTTCGACGATCCTCATCGCAAGATTGACATATCTTAGTATCCCATCGAGTGGATTGTTCAGCTCGTGGGCGACCCTTGAGGCGAGACTACCAAGGGCTGCGAGTCTGTCCGCATCGGCTAATTGTTTCTGCATGTTCGCGATGTCGGAAGTATCCTCTATCGTGAGTACACAGCCGATGGTGTTCAAATCCGGTGGGGCGACCACCGGCCAGGCGGCAAATCGGAGCAACTCCGGCTTGCCTTTGAAGCAATAGCGCGTGTCACCCTGTGCGTAAGGTTTTCCGGAGCTAATAACCCTCTTGATCTTTTCTTCCAAGCCTTGTGCGAGGGCTGGCTCTGTCTGACTGCTCGAAGAAGCATTGGTGAGATCGTCCAGATCGACTAAAGTGCGTGCACGAGCATTGGCGTAGACTGTCTGGAGATCTTCGTCAAATACGATTACACCGGTAGGCAGGACATCCATGACAACCTTGCCAACAGATCCGATCATAGCAGCCAGGTTCCGGCCCTGACTACCTTCTCCGTCGCCTGGTGGGCCCTCGTGTGGTCTGTGATATCGTAGATTCTCTACCATAGAAAGATTACAAGTCCGGCAATTACTTCTTTCAACATACCGCGTTGCCCAACCGCAACACACATGCTTTCTTTTCGGACGCACCGAAGTGCTTCTTTAGCGGAAATGCGTGCAAGCCCTTATTCAAACCGGGCATTTCTGAGGCAAACCGCGAACATGTAAGTTGCCTATGGTCAACAATTGTAAAGTAGACAGCAAGCAACAATGCTCGGTGTCGGATTCCCGCTTTCGACAGGGTTCGCGATACGTAAACGACATTGCGGCCTTGTTATAGGGTAAAGGGACGAATCGAGGAGGCGAGTGTATCAGGAGCGCCAGAGTTTAGGCAATCAAGAGTCGCCTGTGCAGATAGACCGGGAACCAACCATTTCATATAGTGCAGCTTAAGACTGAGAGAGTCTCTATTGGAGCCAATCGCCATCGAACACTTCGACGGCAGGACCGGTCATGTAGACACAGTTATCCTGCTGGGACCAGTTCAGATCCAAATCCCCTCCCGGCAGATGCGCCTTACACAGGCGCTCCTGGCGACCTGTGAGCACTGAAGCTACGCAACACGCACAGGCCCCGCTGCCACATGCCATAGTAATACCACTGCCTCTCTCCCAAGTGCGCATTGTGAACTCGTCGGGCCGATCTATCTGGACGAAATGGACGTTTGTTCTATTTGGAAACAGTTCGTGTGTTTCAATTATAGGACCAATATGCTCAAGCTGTATTGCATCGGCTTCATCGCAGAAGAAAACAGCGTGTGGATTGCCCATGGATACACAAGTCATTATGAGTTCGCAATCCGAAACTTGTATCGGCTGTTCTATTACGTTCTCGCCTGAGAGGTTGACAGGAATACTCTGGGGAGTCAGAATTGGCTGGCCCATATTTACACAGACTCTCTCAATCTCATTCTGAGTGTTTACCGCCAGGCCGAGCGTGAGTATCCCGTTGCCGGTTTCGATGTTCAGTGAAACAGGGAAAGACTGTTGGCCCGGTACGGAAAATTCACCATGTGGATCGGTAAGCCCATGCTCATATACATACTTGGCCACGCACCGTATGCCGTTGCCACACATCTCGGCTTCAGAGCCGTCAGCGTTGAATATGCGCATTCTGACATCGGCCGCCTGAGATGGGCATATCAGTATTAGGCCGTCGCTGCCTATGCCGATATGCCTGTTGCTGACTATCTGAGCCAATTGCGCCGGGTTTTCTATGTCCTGCGTAAAGCAATTCACATAGACATAGTCGTTACCCAGCCCGTGCATTTTTGTAAACTTCATTGTAGAACTCCTACTGTAAAGTTCTACGAGTATACAAATCGGGGGCCGGAACAGCAAGGTTTTGTAGCCGATTCGGGATTATCATGGACGGTTCGCACAGATTGTGAGCCCTTAGGACTACGAGGAATCGGACAGGGTAGTTTAGCCACACCTTATATGCAAACAAACAGTGTGCTGTACTATCTGCGATAATTCAAAGGCTCCTCAAGGAGCATTATGAGAGACGTCACACTATGCCAGCCCACACTCTATCCGGCAAATCAACCACTACCGAATAGCGAATTCCTTTTTACGGGTGTCCATCTGGGCTTTCAGACGTGCAATAATAGATGAGTGCATCTGGGAAACACGGGACTCGGACAAATCCAGCGTTGCGCCGATCTCCTTCATGGTCATCTCTTCGTAGTAGTACAATACTATTATAAGTCTCTCGGCGCGTGTAAGCCCTTTGATGAGAAGGTTTTTGAGGTCTCTTTTCTGAGCCTCAGTAACAGGATTTTCGCTTCGTTCATCCTTAATCACATCGATTTCGCGGATGTCCTTCTCACCGTCTCCATCGGTGTATTTAGTGTTCAGGGAAACCTGACTTACCGCATTTGCATCCCGCTGGAGCCTGATGAAATCTTCCATGTTCATGTCCAGCTGTTTAGCGATTTCCTCTTCGGTAGGCTTTCGGCCAAGATGTATCTCAAGGGCATGAGTAGCCTTTGATAACTGATGTGAACGGGCACGAACAAGTCGAGGAACCCAGTCCATACTCCTGAGCTCGTCGAGTATGGAACCTTTGACCCGCGGTGAACAATAGGTCTCGAATTTGACTCCTCTGGCCGGATCGAATGCATCGATAGCATCCATAAGGCCGAAGATTCCCGCGCTGATAAGATCGTCTACTTCGACCTTATCCGGTAGCTTACTGTGCAACCGCTCGGCCGAGTACCGTACAAGATCGCGATAGTGCTCCATCAGGAGATTTCGATAGTAGTCGTCGTGGGTTTTGTGGAATTGTTCCCAGATTTCACTGATGCCGAGATCCTGATCGGTTTTCACAGCATTCCTCCGTGACATAGCCATGGTACTCATTGAATCAGAAATATTTATTTACGTCCTATAAAGACCTCAGGTGTCCTGGTTCCCAAATTCCCGAGCGGGAACACAGTATCCCCTACTTAGTTCTTATCGACATATCCGTGACGAACTTTAAGAAGAATTTATCTACAAACTTCCCGGAAAAAATCGCGACGAGTTTTTTGGATCGTAGTATCGCCGTCAATCGCCAAGGCCGACGGCGGATAGGATTATACAAAACATTTTGAAGACAGGAAGTCTGTATATCCGATACAGGCGGGAACATTGCAGAACTTCCGTTGTTATCAGCACCGCTAAGCATTCTCTTGCCATCGGCCGCCACTATCAATCCATGATTCCGTCGGCAGCGTGCTGCAAATTGACGAAAGTTTGTCACCTTGTTGCCCATTTACCCTCTCTGGATATTATCGGTCCTATTAACCCTTATGGCATGACCGCATTTTCTCTCTGCCTGATTAGTTCGGCAGCAACTCTCTGGTTAATCGCGTTCTCCATAAGCCTTTGCATTTGCAGATCGAGATACTCATCCGGACTGTTACCGAGAAGCTCCTTGCTGGACTCGTCAGCTATGGGAATGGCAATCACCGTTCCATCAAGACTGAACTTGATGGTCTTTGTGTCGCAGAATACGAGTCGATTATTCCGCATATATTCTTCTATCGCGACATTCAGAGATTCCGAGAACTCATCAACCGCAAGATCTCTTGGCTCAAATCCCGGCTTGCGCATCTCGCAAATGTTATGCGTGAGCAGTTTCTGTCGGCTCTGTGTAAACTCCATGATCCCTATCAGTATTCGCGTAATATCATCCGTTATCAACGGCAATAAATTCATAGGCTCACTTCCCTGCGATTGCCCCTCGACCTGGAAATTAAAGAACGAACACCAAATAGGAATGTAAAAAGCCCAACTTTTTCTCCCATCCCTTGCTCCAACCATCCTTCCATGTCTTTATCGGACAGGGCAACCAATTGGAAATACAGTGCAACTGCCACACCAATCCATTGGCGTCCATGCCATCATCCATTGCCACCTGCAACTAATATCGTATAAGCTGCAGAACTCAATCATTACCCTATACGCCATTGCCATATTCCTGATCCTTGCCAAGGATTACTCTTATCTCAGCAAGAGTATTAGTCTTTCTGAGCTGTAGAATCCTCGACAGCCTTGCGAACACAGACTCGTCGTACAATCGGTGTCCCCCATCGGTCCACTTGGCCTCCTGGATCAGCCCCATTATCGTGTAGTTGTGAATGGTTTGCCTGGAGAAGGGGGTATAACTAACCAAATCACCAATCCTGTATAGCTTGATCGGCACCTGTAACACTTCGTTTTTCATCTCTGTTCGCATCAATTACCTGTCCACTTTCCACCTAACCTGTGTCGGGCATTTTTTTACACCCGGCATATGAGATAAAGAATCCACCATCTCAACAGATACTGCCGGCTCCACCCTGTCAGGGAGCACTTGGAACATCATTCGGCTTCGCCATGCAGACAGAATTGCCGGCCGAAACCCCATATCGGGCATCACGAGAATACCCACCAACACGCTCAGAAAGGCAAACCATGAAGCTCAATACCGGCAATGTTCCAAGCAGATAAATCAACTTGCCGGTTGGACCTACAGCAGGATTCGCGGCAGTTTCCGCTTTCGAAACGATTCGCCTCTCAGAGGAACACTTATTCACTTTTTCGGTAGCAAGAATGCCCTTGGAGGCACATTTACCAACTAAAGGTATTTTACATTTTGCAAAATGTAAAGTATCTTTTATCGGATGTCAATTCTTTTTCCTTTTTCCCGAAATTTTTTTAGCTTTTTAAGTATGAAATGCCTACGGTTCACATTCCATGAGGTCAACAGACGTTCTGCCACTGTTTGCGTACCCGGCCAAGATATTCCAGTATTTGTATACAAATCGCCCTACCCAATCTTTAGGTAAGATGCCCTATATCAGTCGTACTTTTTGCAGAATGCCCACGTCGTAATCGCCGATACAGAATCTTACAGGCCCTTGGATCGTTTTGGGCGGTATTGTCGGCGGATATATGTGTGACATGGAAACTACTCAACCAGACAACAATAAACAGGATCGCAACAGATTCTCGGACGACAGCATTTCGATGCTTCAACGGATTATTCCGCTGGCCCGCCAGATAAATTGCCTGGATATCAGCCGTATAGCTGACGTGTGCATCGAGGCGATTCCTGAGATAGTAGGCGTAACATTCGCGTCACTCTACATACTTGATGAGACAAACAGCATCCTGCATCTTTACAGACACAACCACCCGTTCCTCATCAACAAGATCGTCTCATTGAGTCAACATCCGCCGTCCCCGATGGTGCTCGCGGTCAAGAGTCGCCAGCTTATCCTGGCTGAAGACATCGACACCCACAAGAAACCTTTTATCAAGAAATCGCAGCGTGTCTTTTCCGGCAATTACCAGACAAGTAACTGTGCAATAGTCCCTCTTCTATGCCAGGATCGAGTTGTGGGGGTGTTGAATCTGGCAGACAAGACGGACAAGGCAGCATTCGACAGTAGCGAGAACATGGCGCTGATAGAGTTGTTCGGGCAGTTGGTGGGCGCTTCGATCGGGAATGTCAAGCTGTTCGAGAAGACACAAAAGCAAGCCACCACTGACGGTTTGACCGGCCTGGTAAATCACCGTACGTTCTACGAGATACTGGAGAAGGAACTCTGGCGTTCGCATAGACACGGTGGACACATTTCGCTGATTATGGTGGACGTGGATAACCTCAAGGGAATAAACGACACCTACGGTCATCGCGCCGGGGACAAGGTCATTCGAGAGGTTAGCCGCAGAATAATTCAGTGCATCCGACAGATCGATACAGCGGCACGATATGGAGGAGATGAATTCTCGGTCATTCTGCCCAACACATCTCTCCGTGACGCCATCGTTGTGGCCAATCGAATGGTCGAGACGGTCTCAAGTCGTCCTGCAAACTGGAACCACCAGGAGATAGAGCTATCCATCAGCGTAGGGGTGTGTCAGTGCGACGCTGACAGCACGCCGGAAGATATAACCAGCCGATCCGACGAAGCGTTGTACAAAGCCAAGGAGGCCGGGAAAAACACAGTAAGGGTATTCGAGCCGGTAGGGAAGTAGCCCTACCTTCCAGATACGCCAGTCCACGTACTTCCTTGACGAGCCAGGCTGCGGCTGCCCGCGTACATCAATACTCTTGTTGCTCCTTCAGTACCTCGGCTACTCTGGGCTGAACATTGCCACAAAGCCACCTCCGGCATTCATATCCACCGAAATAACCTGACCTGCAGAAAGCGTCTTCTTGGAACGCATTAGAGCGTCGGGCCTGTCCGGATCGTCCTCTAACTGGACAGCTTGATACTTGCCGGCTCCCAGGAAGGATAAATCCAACTCGTAGGTCCTCTTGCCTGCGCCGTTAATGATTCCCACGAACCAGGTTTTGCCCTTGCGACGGGCAAGCACCGCCAGGTCACCAATCTTCGAATCCTTCAGAACACGCGTTTCGTCCCACGTCGAGGGAATAGCCTTCATTACATCACCGGCCGGACTTCTCAAATATAGTTCAGGCTTGTCAGCGTAGTGCATCACAGGCGAGGTGAAACAGACTGCTGAGGCAAGCTGCAAGGCGAAAGTTGTGCCTTTTAGCATAGCGGAATTGAACGTGCAAGGTGTGAAATCACCATGCCCGGCAAGAAAGCGGGTGAACGGGAGAGTAGCATAGTGGTCAGGCGGCAGCGCGGACCATTTATTATATTCGAGGCCCTTGATCCCTTCACGAGTCATTTCGTTGGGCCAGGTCCGGGATTCCCCGGTTGGTTTGTTGGCGCCATGGAAATTAATCATCAGCTTGTAATCTGCCGCGTCCTTGAGGACGTTCGTATAGAAATCTATCCGGTCTTTTGATTCGGAGTCCATGAAATCGATCTTGATACCGGCAACTCCGGCATCTTTACACTTTTGGAAGAAATCGCGCCTGACAGCCGGATCATCGAGCCCCACCATTTCAATGCCCTCCGTGCTACCGGTGCGCCAGCGTTTCCAAACCCATACACCAACTCCCTTGTCCGCCGCGTACCTCGTAAGCTCCTTCAGCAAGTACCATTTGTCCTTGCCAGGTTTCTTCCAGGTAAACTCCCAGCCAGCATCGACAAGGTAATATTCAAAGCCAAACGCTTCGGCATTGTCGATCCAGGCATGCTGCCTGTCAAAGGCAACACTGTCCCAGTTACCGATTCTACCGGACCACCAGTGCCAGAAACCTCGACCGGGACGAATCCAGTCGGCGTCGGCAAGTTCTGCTGAAGGCGGATCGTTAAGGTTGTGGATTATATCGGTGTTAACCAAGCCGTTGAGATCGGCTGTAGCGATGACTACACGCCAGGGTGTGGTGATTTGCCCCTGCAATTGCCATGTCTTATCGTCCTGAAAAGCAGCATTGAGTTTCCCGGGTGAATCGGCAGCCGGAAGGAGTGTCATGCCGGAATAGCTGAACAGCGCCGCTTCAGTGATCGCAGCATATCCGAAATTCCGGGGCAACTCCACTACCACAGGAGGACCGGCGTGTTTGTCTATCGGCAGGTTTTCGAGAGTGTAACTCTTGTATTGGTCCTCATAGTTATTGGTGTTGGTCTGAGTCCAGACCCTTGATCCGGCGGGGAGCTTGAATGCCGTGTCCTCGCCTGCGACGGTTCGTGTGCCATCGCCTGGAATGATATACCTGTAGCCAAGACCATCGTTGAAGAGCCTGATTTCGAGAGTGTAGTCTGTTCCGCTGGGGGCATGATGGACATCAATCTTAGCCGCCCTGTATTTATTAACAGCGGGCGAATGGACTCCTCGCCAGGGATAGGACTCATTGAACACTGAACGTTTTGTCTTGCCCAGTGAGACATTTCGCCCGAGAGCTTCTCCTTCTACTGTGACACCAAGAGGCGAATTTTCGATGATGGTCCTGCCTCGGCGCTTCAATTCGTATTGCAGTTGACCCGATTGACTCACTGTAACATTCACCAATAGCTTTCCGTCAGGGCCTTTTACGACGACGTCGGCGGTAGCAGTGCAGCCACAGATAAGAATCATTGTAGTGAAAGTGAGAATCGCTATTTCAGCAGTTTTCATTGTCGCCTCCAGATTTATTATGCTCTATATTTTGATGAAGGATTTCTTGCGGTACATCCAGGACAGGATCAGCCAGATGATTACGAAGCCGGCAAGTGCTCGGACGAAATCATCCCAGGCGCCCATGTATTGATACAGGGGCTGCAGGAATATGTCACCCCAATTGTTAAAATTAAACAGATGCGTCGCCATATATACAGCGATGGCGTTCGAGCCGATTACGACGAAGCCGAAGGCCCATTTCTTGAAGCCCCAGACGTCTATGACGAGATAGAAGGCGGCCAACAGAAGGTAGCACAGCCCCCCCGAGTAGAGCACGAATGAACTGGTCCAAATGTGCTTGATTACCGGAAACCACATATGCCAGGCCAGGCCAAGCACTATGGAGACAAGACCAAGGACCGACAGGAGCAGGACCTTGGTGCCGTTGCGCATTTGCGACCGGAGCAATTGGCCGCCGAAAACACCGAGCATGACCGTCCCTGCAAACGTGATGCTGCTTAGAATCCACGTATAGGTTGTCTGGTCCTGGAACCGGCCCAGGATAAGCTTGTCCAGGTAGATTGCCAGATTCCCATCCTGTGTTAAGCAACCTGCGCCGTGCTCGGGAACGGTAACCAGGGCCATCAAAGCCCAGAACGACAACAGCAATGCAACTGTCGCAAATATCCTGCCGATTAGTTTGAAGTTCAGGTAGATTATCGAAGCTATAAGATAGCCTGCCGCAATCGCCTGTAGAGTATTACAATAGATGTGAAGCTGTGACAGATCGTATTTCAGTAGATTGCCTTGTGCAATCATGCCCAGGATGAAGAGGATGACGGTGCGTTTGATGATATGGAAATACAGCCTGTAACTCTTGTCACCACGTTGAATGCGCTTTTCGAATGAGAAAGGCATGACCACGCCTACAATGAACATGAACAGTGGCATAATCAGGTCTTCGAAGCGAAAGCCTTCCCATTCGACGTGCTGCAACTGCGTTTGTATCCAGGCGGTAGTCGGGCAGTTGAATATCTTATGAAGACTGGCAAATATCGTCCCCCCACCGACGATCCAGAACATGTCGAAGCCGCGCAGCGCATCAACTGAAATAACTCGTTGAGACGATGTGTTTGGTTGTTGAGCATCCACCATTCTACACTCCTTCGGATCAAGACCAGTTAACGCCGGCAAACAGCCGGGAAGGCCCGCTGAAAACAGCCTTAGATGATACACCGAAATCCGGCACTTTGGAAATGGTAATCGGCTTGAATAAGGCGTTTTTTGCCCCTCATTCCAACTCAGTAGACGCGTGTGTCACATCCATTAGGACTACTGTGGGCGGATATCGTAGTTCTTTTCACCGCTGGAAATGGCCAGACGATTTTGCTGCTCGATCTTTTGACGCGAGGTGTAAGTCTCCTGGCGTTTGCGGTCAACGGGACATGGCTCGAAGCCCGCCATGTCCGCTCTTGGACGCTTGAGGAGCATTTTCCGGCCTGCCTCGATAATTGTGAGCGCCTCCACATATCGCGGATCGCTCTTGTCAGTGAACTTACTAAGGCAGGGACTCATATCGGGACGGTCGAAACAGACTTGCGGCCCTGTGTTTGCTGTATGACTGCCCAGTTTTGAGAAGGGAACTTGCGTAAGCTCGGTCAGACGTTTGATCTGATTGTTGTCAAGGGGCGAGCGGCCGGTTAGGTTGTTGGGATAAGCGGTATCGTAACGGGGATAGTACGGACCGTTGATGTCTATCCACGTTACGATTCTGTCGAACTGTTCACGGGTCAGCTTCACATCGTTGTGCCCACTGCGAAGGACCTGCACCAGCCTGCTGGCGTGCGAGCCCCATAAATAAGGCGACTGAATATCGGATGGACCGGCGCCTATCGACTTGATGTACTTCTTTCGCCAGAGTTCGTTGTACGATACATTGAAGGTGTTGGTGCGGTCGCCTGCAAGGACAAGCTTCTTACCGCCTTCGCCCCCAAAGTCATGGCAGCCAAGGCAGTGTTTGTTAAAGACAGGCTGGACTTCATCGATGTAGTTGAACAGGCGAGGCTCTCCGTACCAGCCCTTGAGCTTGCTTGGCGAACGTCTAAGGGCTATCGGTATCTTTTCGCGAATACCGGTAGGCACAGTGCGGCGATTTTCGTGACATCCGGTGCAGCCGGTCGACTCGCCGGACTGGACGATAGTGCCGCTGCGCATGGACTGAATCATCATCCCGTCCGCGTCCAGAAGCTGGAAGTAGATAAATTTATCCGCAGGCGTTTCAAAATAGGCCGAGCCGTCCTCTTCCACCGGAACAGTCCCGAGGATGCGCTTGTTCTCGAAACCATGCCAGTTTATTGCGGGACAGTGTACGCCCTGCCCGCCCCACTCCGAACGAGTCCAGAATCGCTTCTCAGGTGACTCGACTACCCGTAGATACTTGACCGCACCTAACTTGATCCCCTGCATGTGCGTACCCTGATAGACGTTGAGAACGTAGAAATGGCCTGGCTTGTTTTCGAAGTCCCGACGAGTTGGTATCACAGGCGGCCTCGGACGAGGAGCTAAAGGCATGGGATCAAAGCAGCCCGGCTGCTCGAAATGGAGTAGAAGCTCGTTTCCAAAAACATCGACGAGATATAGTCCCATCTGTTCGCCATTTCCGATCATTCGCGAGCAGAGGAAATACTTATCGCCGAGGGGGTAAGGGTCCTCGTACTTTAGCTTGAGACGCTTGAAGTTGTCGAATCCATACGCATCAGGCTTGGGGCCCTTTTCTCGAACGAGATTGACAGCATCAGCGGGCCAGGTGCGTATTACAGACGCCCTGCCATCGACGCCGCCCCGCCGGTCGATGACAGCGAGCGCTCCCCACGGACGGTCGTGACAGGAACCAAAAACACAGACAGCCCTGCCTGAATCGGGGATAATCCTGGCGTCTATTACGCCGCCTGGCGACCATGTATTGTTGCCCCAGTAAACCGCATGATTGGTCCCGTCAGGATTGACGGTCCAAAGGCCCTGGGCATCTCCGAAATTACGATCGACGTACTCCCAGCGGTCATAGATTATCCGCCCATCAGGCGTCAGAGCGCTATGGCCTTCGTGCAGAGTGCTCTTGCCGATCTGGTGGATGTTGGCGCCGTCGGCATCCATGCGAAAGAGGTTGCCCATAATGTGGCGATTGCACATGCAATACTTGGGCTCTCGTGTAGAGGAAAAGACAATACTGTCATCAGGCAAATATACAGGATCAAAATCCGCTACACCAGGCGCACTGGTAAGCTGCCTTAGACCCGAACCGTCGGAATTGATTTCGTAGATGTGGTAGTCATCGTCGATGTTTCTCCTCATAGCAAAGAGGATTCTTGTGCCGCTGAAATGGACGTCGGGATCTCGAATGAGGCCATCGGATGTCTCGATCAGCGTCCTGACTCGACAAGCATCTGCAAAATCGATTGTCTTGAGCGCCCCACTACCACGAAAATTACCTGTGTTGATCTCCCCTGTCTTGAACAGCGTGGCTGTATTGTGATGATCCGGCACATACTGCGCACGCGCCACATAGAGAATTGGCTTGCTGCAAACCAGAGGATTCGCAAGCAAAGCCCGACGCTGCAAAGCGGCAAACTCTTTTTCAAGTCCACCTGGCTCAGTCTGAGACTTCGCACCTGCCCGCCGCTCAATCTCAGCAAGATCTGCAAGGTAGGTTTTACTATTGGGGTATTCGACGGGAAATGTCTCGGTCAGGTCTGTGATGGCCATCCTGAGAACAGCTACCCGGCGGGCAAATTGCTCAGAGCCCAAGCGATTGTCTTGAGGCAACGCCACAGTTGATAGCAGCAGTGCCACTGTAAGGGAAGTATACAGGTGCAGGATGATTTGTTTTCGCAAGGTCACTATCTATCGAAATCAAAGAACATATACCCAGGCTCGGGACGAACTTAAATCCATCAGCCCTCAAACCAAAACGCCATATTTCAAGTGTACCCGAAATCCCGACCTGAGTGAATCATAAAATGGAGGCAAAGCCTGTGAACGGTGCGCACAAACACACAATACTCGCAGACCACAGAAACAATCCGATCCATGGGCTCGAAGAGTCGGTAACAAACTCATCCTTACTTGATTGATGTACTTAGCGGCAGGCCCGACAGCAGACAGAACTACCTTGCGCGCGGCGTGCCTGTTTTCTTTGGTGGCTCTTCGGGGCGATCCAGGACCTTGATGCGGGCTTTTCGTATCTGTACTTGTACCTTCCCACGGCCGAGTTCCTGAAAACCGATATGCCCCTTTCGTGGGCGGTCCTTCACAGGAGGCGCAAGCGAGCCATCATGCCGCTTTACGACCTGGTTTTGCTCGTCGAGGCTCAGATCGTGAATCAATTGGCCGTTGAGTACAACACGCAAGCGAGGTCCCTTGAGCGTAATTTCGTATTTGTTCCATTCTGTCGGCCTGTAGACCTGCTTGAGCGGGGCAATAGCACGATAGATGCCACCCGTCAGTTCGGAATCCTTGGCGCTGGGATTATACCGATAGTCGGCCATTTGCAGTTCCATACCATCGAATGCAGGATCGCCGAAAAGCGGTGCTCGCAGGGCACAACCGCTGTTGCCAAGCTCGCCCAGCTTGAATTCGTATTTCAGGATGAAGTCGCTATATTGGCGTTTGCTTACCAGCCAGGTCCCCCGCTGGTTGCTCCCATGCAGGATGCCGTCCTTAACGTTCCATTTGACAATGGGATCGACCGGTTGGTTCACATCGTTCCAGGCGCGCACCATCCAGCCCGTAGGAACGCCATCCTTGGGAAAGAGCGGCACAAATCCCTTCTCCTCCTCTTTTTCAGCAGCGAGCACGATCTGCACTGCAAGCAGCACTAAAAGCACTATCATGAGCCTGTGAAATCCATTCTTCATAATCTGACCTCCCACATTAACGCCACTCGATATATTCATATAACGATTGAGAGCCTGCAAATACGCCACAGACTCACATTGACACCTCAACATTGATGCGCCAAGAAGACAATAAGATCAAGCCTAAACTGCAAAGGTATACAATAAGTGATGAAACCGGCCGATTCAGTTGTTATACTGAGCGGATGAAGGAAGTAGAACAGAACAACCCAAAGCAGAAAAGCACCATTCTTATCACCTGCTCGGCCGGGCTGGTTGATTATCTCAAGCAAGAGGTAGAGCAGTTAGGCTACCAGAGTGGCGCATCCCATAGCACTGGCATCGAGATCGAAGGCAACCAGTACGACGCCATGCTGCTCAATCTGCACCTGCGCACTGCGCACAGCGTCCTTTTCCTGCTCAAGCAGTTCGAATGCACCAGCCCCGAAGAGCTGTACCACAACGTCAACGATTTACCCTGGGAAGATATGATTTCTCCCGATGAGTACTTGAGCGTTGTTGGCAAGATTGACACCGGGTATGTGAAAAATTCGATGTTCGCTAACCTTAAGGTCAAGGACGCCATTGTAGATCGGATTGCGGACAGGACGGGCTCTCGGCCCGACTCGGGCAAGGAGAGAGACAGGGTAGTGGTCCAGTTGTATTGGAAGGATGATCGCTGCTGGCTATATCTGAACACTTCGGGACTGAAGGCGTCGGACAGGACATATCGCAAGATACCCCACCAGGCCCCACTGCGAGAGTCTCTGGCAGCCGCAATTATCATAGCAACGGGCTACGATGGCAGTAGTCCTTTAATATGCCCCATGTGCGGCAGCGGGACGCTGGCAATCGAAGCTGCGTTAATAGCCACCAGACGTGCGCCCGGTTTGCTGAGGACCAACTACGGATTTATGCACATGAAATATTTCGACGAGCCGGCATGGCAAAATATGCGTCGCGAGGCGCTCAAGAAGAGCAAGGCTCGCGGCGGGAAAGCCAGCTTTACCCCTGCGCCGATAGTCGCTACGGATATCGATCCGAAGGCAATTGAAGCCACACGCAACAACGCCATGACTGCGGGCGTCTCGCACCTGATCGATCTTAATGTCTGCGACTTTGCGGACACTGTAATCCCCCCTGGTCCGGGCATTATCGTTATGAATCCGGAATATGGCTTCAGGCTCGGTGAAATAGAAAAACTCAAAAAGACCTACGAACGTATCGGCGATTTCTTTAAGCAGAAATGCGCAGGCTATACTGGCTATATTTTCACCGGCAATCCTGATCTTGCGAAAAAGGTCGGACTGCGCGCAGGCAGGCGGTTCGAGTTCTACAACGCCAATATTGAGTGCCGCCTGCTGAAGTACGAACTTTATGCGGGAACTCGCAGGAAACGAACCGATTCATGAGGGAACGTACATTCGTTATCGCGTTATGTGGATAGCATGGTCGGCGTGATTCAGAGGTGCACAGGCTCGGCCCAAGGCGGGAAAAAGCATCAAGATCTTCTTTCAGGGCTCAGACCATGTCTTTTCCCCGTCCTTTGTGACGGTGATAAAATCCCCTATGTCTTCAATCCAGAAAAAGCCGGTGTCCGTGCCTTTGTCCGCTGCATTAGGATCGACTGTGGTGTCTCTTGGTCCAACGCTGAATTGCTGCTGGCCATTTTCGTAGAAAGTAAGGCTGGGCCGGCATCCCTGGCCAGCTCTTAAGACCGCCACGGTTTGTCCCTCATCGTCGACAGCTTCGAAGGATCTGGCTTTCAGGACTTCGGTAACCCTGTCTTCGCTGAATTTTTTGAGAATGGCGTATGTGTATGCCGGCGACACAATGCACGTTGCAAGAACTCCACCAATCATGCCCGCAACGGACGCTAATATAATCGCCACAGTGAACTGAACTCTTCTCATAATTAATTCCAGCCTCCCCGTTCAGAGCGGGTTTTTCAGTCACAACTACCATCACGTGCGATCCCTGCCATCTATGTGGAAGGTATGATGACGAACCCATTCCCACACGCGCAGAGATACCTGTTCTAGAACCGGATGCGCACCAACGTATAAGACTTCCACACTTGCCTTATTATACATTTTCCAGCCCCTCAAATCAAGGGAAAACCACACTGTAGGCCACCTTCGTGAGGTTTCTCCACCAGATTGCGCCAAGGTCCGTTAATGGTGCACAATTGTATCTTTCATGCAGGATAGTGCTAACAATCAATTGAACTGGGAGTAATATTTTAGCGTAAGATATACATAGTTATCTCATTGCAGATTCGGACAAGAGTAGATAGCATGAATCCGGAAGAAGTGGTGATGCGTACCGAACGGTGCATCCTCGTGCGTTGCGCCGGATAGTTTCGCCTGGGAACTGAAGCACTTATTGAAGGAGCATATCATGAATGCGAACACAAAACGAACGGTTATGATTGCTGGGCTGATGTGCCTGCTAATCGTCGGCCTAATGGTATTCGTAGGCTGTAAGAAGAAAGAAGAACCTGCAGGGTCTTCCGCCACCCAAACGCTGGCCAAGCAAGCTGCAGAAAAACAGACTGAGGCAAAAGAAGCAATTGAATCTGCCGTCGCTGCGATTGAGCAGACCGAATGCCCCGTGATGGGGGGAGCGATAAACAAGGATATTTTCGTCGAGTACCAAGGCCAGAAAGTGTACTTCTGCTGCGAGCCTTGCAAGGAGAAGTTCACAAAGGCCCCGGAGCAGTATCTCGCCAAGCTGCCCCAGTTCAAAAAAGAGCAGTAACGACTTGTTGTGGCCCAGCCCGTTTGGGCGCAGCACACAATCAGACTGCTTAACTCAGACGAGAAGCCGCGAGGCTTTGGCCGCGAAGGAATCGGTTCCATTCGCCTCCTATTTGCCGATGCAATAGAGGTTCTCAGCGGTGCGTATGAATAAACGTCCGCCGGCGATTGCTATCGATGACTGGATAGGACGTTCATCTATTTTTGTCTCGAAGAGCAGTTCAAACTTCTCGTCGCTCGCCTTGAAAACAACGACCTCACCTGTCTCGTTTATACAGTAGATCTTGTCGTCCCCTGCGGTAAGCGATGCTCTCCAGGGCCCCCGCCCTCCAATCCTGGCTTGCCAGAACTGCTCGCCCGTCTTCGGATCGAGACACGTAACCACTTTGCCATGCCTCATCCCATCGAGAACATAAAGCCTGCCCTTGTAAAACAAAGGCGTACTGCAATCCGGCGCTGCATCGTCGAATTCCCATACAACCCGGCCTTTATCTTCGTCGGACGTTGGAGGCTGCAATGCAAAAACACCGTTGTTCTTGTGCCTGGCCCCGAAGACCAAGCCATCCCCTGTCACTAATGATGGAATAATACGCGAATCCCTGATCTTGTCTGTCCAGTATTCGTATCGCCACAGTTCCTCTCCCGTCACAGGTTCGCTGGAGGTAATAAAATCAGCTCCGATATTGAGTAGTTCGGTCTTTCCATTGCGAACGAATGGAACCGTCGTACCATACGCCTCAAAACTTTCATCGAAAACATTTGTTTTGCGAGGCTGTTTCCATATCGTTTCACCCGTCTTCGGGTTAACCGCCATAAAAAACGAATCCAACGGCCCGTCAGCCTCAGGCTTCCGATAAGGCGTGTCACGTCTTAATACAAGGATATACAATTTACCATCGAACAGATTTGGGCTGTTGCTGTAGCCGAACTGTACGGCGAGATTGCCATACTCTTTCTCGATATTGCGCGACCAGAGCTTGTTGCCTTCCAAGTCAAACCCTATCAGCTCTCCATCGCCGTACAGGAAGAAAACATTAACGCCATCGGTCACAGGGGACGGTGACGCCATATTATTGCGAGGGTATCTGCGGGAATTGGAGCCAACTTCCTTTCGCCATAACTGCTTACCCGTCCTGGCGTCGAGGCATAAAGCAACATAATCACCACTCCTGTCCACCATCGAACTTACGAAAACCTTGCCATCCCAGATGATCGGAGTCGCCCCGCTTGGCCCCGGCAAAGGTGCAATCCAACAGATGTTTTCTGTCTCGCTCCACGATGCAGGCAGATCCTTCTCATTGGACGAACCGTTGAAAAAAGGCCCTCGCCACTGAGGCCAATCGCCGGCCAAGACCGAGGTGCAAAAAAACAAAACCACCGCGAAGACTATATTCTTTAATTGTCTCATCTAACATCGCCCTAAAAAGGTCCAAGATTTCAGGGAGCCGTCCTATGTTCGGAACTGATGCTTATTCTTATGCACAGTCCTGTTGGATTGAACTTTTCAACCCCCCTCTGACATCCATCTTTTATTGCTGATTCTGCAGGTGAATACGATACAGCTCGAAGAAGGTTGGACCATCGAGCAGCTCAACCTTCGGATTCATTTCTCTAATCTGGTCGTAGGTCTCAACGTACCATGAGGGCCTTTTGAGAATATTGCGAAACCAATGGAAAGGCGGATGCCCTTCTTTTCGGCGTTGGGCGATACGATTTACAACGTGGCTTGCGGCATCGCGCGGATTACCTTCATTTACATCGTGATCGAACCTAATGACCGGCATGTTCCTGTGCAGCAAAGTCGCTGGTCCCGCCGATGGCACGATCCCATTGGGGCTGAATGAGGCGTAGCAATCGAGCCCTGCCTGGTTTAGCTGGGGACCGTTGCCATAGATGATGAATCCTGTAATGCTCAGGCCCCAGCGGTCGTAAAAGAGCTTGCAGTGTCTCGCCCACGCATCAAGGCCGCTGGGCAGGTTCGATATACCGCGAGGCTCCTGCAACATCCCAGGCTCGCAGTAGCCTGCGCCGTTATCCGCGGCTGCGAAGTAATCGTTGGGCGTAGCAGTTCTGCGCATATAATCCATAGCCATCGGTACCCTGCGGTCCAGCACGGGACTGATGCACCACATCATGGGAACCTTGCCACGAGCGGGATCGTCCCAGATGTCCATCATTCGCTGGTAGAGCCAAGCGGCACAGTCGTAGTCACCGATATAGAAGACCAGGAAGTCACGCCCATTGAAATTCACTTTGCCATTCTCGTCAAGGTAACCACGTTTGATAAGGTCACCGCGTTTGATCCAATCCTGAGGATACGACTTCTTAAGCGGATAATGCGCAAAGAAGGAGGCATTGGCCATAGCGCCATAGCCTATGGCGTCGGCGTCCATGAAGCCGTTGTATGCGCTTATGATTTTGCCATATTCCCATTCGGAAGGCACTGGGGCATGCCGACCCCCTGCCGTACCGTGATTGGTGTACTTATACGCCCAGGGGACAAAACCACCTATATGGATCATGTGGTCCTTACCACCATGATTGTATGCGCTTAATAGAAGCTCCTTGAGCGTCTCAAGATCGCTACCAACCTTCTGGCCCGGATCGTCGACAGGAGTCTCGTCACCCCAGACATGAAGATCGAAGAAGAAAGCTTTTTTGCTGATGAAGATATCGTGATTGGTAAGACAATGATGATTCAGCACGCAATTGCGCGGCATCTTCAGCCAGTACTGATCGAGGTAGTAAGCGCCATAGGCTCCATCACACAACCCCGTGTCCATATATTTGTGCTTCATCCAAAGATACACATCGCACTTGGACGAGCCTGTCGATTCACGGTCGAGGCCTGGAATCCTGCCCTTGCCTGTAAATATCGATTCGCCATCGGGCTTAACCAGCCATCGTTTAACGGTCAATTTCGGGCCTGCCTTGACGAGCCGGCTGTAAAGGCTGTCGGGTGAATTGTCGTATCGAATAGGCAGCAGGTTTTCCACCCCAGCAACAGTCGAAGCCACATTGCTGGTAGCCGCAACCGCAGGATCATAGATCACAGCGCCGTTTATGTGAGACTTGAACTTATCGACAAGATCGACGATGTTCTCGATCTTCACAATCTCCCGCCCATACAGCCAGGAATCTTGTTCGCACAATTTATCGAGCCAGTAATCATCGACATTGTGACTTCCGTGCTGTGAGTTGACAAACCTGATGTACAGCAGAGGGCTGTCTCTGTTTACGATGCCCTGCAAAGCGGCAACAGCATGACAGTGGTCCCACGCCATCTCGATCTGGCTTTGATTGGCGGCATCGATATTGAGCGTATATCGCAAATCATAGACACTAATGGGCTGCGATTGCGATGCGGCAAAGCATGTGACAGATGCGAGGCTGACTGAAAAAACACACGGAAGCAAGAACGTATTGGCTGCGCTTGCGATTAACTTGCGATAGCAGTGGCGAACCTTCATATCATTTCCTTAATAGCCGTCCAACAAATCCGCGTGGGCGTGCTTGTCTCTGGGGTAGGCATCATCAGGTTTCGACAGGCTCAGTTGCGGTAGAAAGAATCATATCCAAGCCATCGACCTCACACTTGTGACTCAAACGGGCTCTATTAACAATTAACAGAGTATATTCAATCCTCTCACAACTGCAAGGGGTTGGCGGAAAGAAGGTTCTGAAATGGTAGAGCGCCGGTGGGTCCGAGAGATCAGCGCAATGTATAGACCGTGATCTCCGGTCTCGCGTTGAAGCGCGCCCTGCCTACACGACCGAGTCCACGGTTCACGTAGAGCTTCCTGCCTTCAACTTCGTACATACCGGCGTGGAATGGTCTGGCCTGTGAAGGCTTCATGGGCCAGGCAGCGATAGTCGTTTTTCTGCCATGTGTGTGTCCGCTCATAACGACGGAGGCTGTCAAATCACCCAGACGCTCGGCGCCACGGGGGTTGTGTATTAAGGCGATGGACACCTCGTTGGTGGGAACGTCAGCGAAGGCCTCCTCAGGCTGGAAGTCTCCTACCCATAGATCGCCTAATCCCACAAACCAGAGAGGATAGCCTTCGACATCAACGACTGCTGATTCATTGCGCAAGACGTTGACTCCCCCTGCCTCCATTCCCTGTGTCAGGCGGCCCAGCAGGCGCAACCGCTTATGTGGGGATAAATGCTTAACGCCGTAATCATGATTGCCCAGACAGGCGTAGACTCCTAACCTGCTTTTGATGTGGCCGAGCAGAGCGACGACTTTCTCCCTGTAGCGGCCTCGAAAATCATAGGTGATGTAATCCCCTGTCAGAACTACGACATCGACATCGAGCGCGTTAATCCGATCGATGCAACGACGCAGGTAGCTGCCACTCACGGTGGTGCTGTGATGAAGATCGCTGATATGAGCTATGCGCATGCCGCACAATCGCTTGGGCAATTTTCGCAGGTGCAGATCGATTTGGCTCACTTCAATCCACTCCGGCCCCACTCCATGGGCGTCAACCGCCCAACGAGTGCAGAAACCCATCGTTCCAAGAACAGCACCTTTCAAATGGCGCCCCCGACCAGCTATTTTACTGCTATCAGATGCTTGTGTTATGCAACTAACCATAATATTCAAATGTATCCGTCATTAACCTGTGTGCTATATACGGCTCAAAAAGGTGATCGGTTCTGAAAAAACTTGGTGAAAATATTTCGTTTAAACACGGAGGATTCGTTTCAACACTATCACACTGAGACGCGCAATCTCGGAAATAAGCTCAAAAAAGAAGCCGGCCGCAGCAATTCCTAAGGCCAGCTTATATCGGCTAACATACCAGTCTTACTCGATGGTAATATCGAGATTGCCTTCAATAGCCCCTGCCAGCAAACCAGTATCCAGCTTCATACTAACCGTGTAACGTCCCGGTTCAACGTCATGGCTCTCCCACGAGAACCCGCAAGTGCCGCCTCAACCATACTCCAGGGTTTGCGAGGCCACCTGTTTACCTTCCGCGTCACAAATCTCCATTTCAGGCTTGACCGCTAAATAGCTGCCATCTTCAATCCTGTTTAATCGCCCGTAAAGCTCTCCTGCCTTGCCCACAACCTTAGGCGACAGATATATCTTCGTGCCTTTGGAGTACGTAGTCTTCTCTTCTGCATCGGATGAATACCGCTTATTCGCCTCAATCGCAGAAACCTTCATAGCAGGCTCGCCGATTTCAACATCGAAAACATTGTTCGGATCGATGGTAATCTCAGGGCCTTTTGTAAATGACACATTCCATTTATCCTTTCCCGGGCCGTAGCGGATATTGCCCCGGGTCATCTTATAACTACCCTCAGGCAACGTTGAAACCTCCGAACCATTCATGTTGAACTGGATTCCCGGATCGTCTTTCCCCACAAGGGTTGCACTGGAAAGCCCGGCCTCGATATTCTCATTGCCCGCCAGCCGCATCTTCAACTCGCCCGTTGGCGAAGTATCTTTTTCAATCACGACTTTTGCAACCTGCCCGGCTGATTCACCACTCTCCAGCTTGAGCTGATAGAATCGACCAGCGTAACTGATGACCTTGCTCAAGACCGCTCTCGACATATGCTGACTTGTCTTGACATCACCAACCAACAACGAGTACGAACAACTTCCATAGTTGTCGAAAGCC
>CAZYMD010000007.1:0-45184 GCA_964649005.1 uncultured Pirellulales bacterium | reverse complement strand
GCTCTCGGGTTCTTGGTGGGGTAGGCTCGATCTATTGGATGAGTCTCTGAATGCCATACAGAGCAATAATGTAATTCCTGAGCCGATGACGATTGTGCTGCTGGGCCTTGGCGGATTGTTCCTGCGTCGCAGGAAGTGAGCCACAGCGGACATTCTAAAATAGCACGTTGCTTATGCGTGCAAATGAAGGAGCGACAGAATGAGACGGGGATTGATCTTATTGATTGTTTTGTGTGCGGCTTCGACTGCTAACGCAGGCTTCATTTTTGGCATTGATGGTGTCGATGCCGAATGTTTTATGCAAAGCGACGTATTGCAAATCTTAGGCATGCCACCTGTACCTGCAAATGCGGCGCTTTATGTTGCGGCTTTCGGTGACGTCAAGCTCACAGGCGCCAGCAAGGTCTACCTTGGTAACCTTTCCAGCGTTTCGATGCTGGAAGCCTATGCAGTTGAGATCGGATATGCGAATGGTGATGCACTGTTGGCGGATTTTGAGTCCTTTGGTTTGACCGGAATATCGGACTTGATCGCTGTTACACTGGCTGATGGTTCCGCAACTCCGGCCCCGCTGACCGGTTTGCTCGTCGATGGTATTACTTTGACATGCTTAGATGGTAGGATAGACTTATTGAATGAGTCTATCAATCCTCTCGATAGCATTTACTATTGTGTTCCTGAACCAATGAGCATTGTTTTGTTGGGGCTTGGCGGATTGTTCCTGCGCCGCCACAAATAGCCCCACGTAGCAGACCGATGTAAACCTGGCAAGGCGGTTGAATAATGAACTGCCTCGCTTTTTTTATTGCCTGGAACGTTCGATACCGACTACAATTGTAAAGTATACAGGAGAAAGTATTTGAAATATTTAGAATGTAGTCTTTTCGAAGGTTGGAAGCTATGAATAAGAGAATGTTGATTATTGGATTGCTCGCATGTGTGGTTTTGTTTTCGGTAGGGTGCCAGAAGGAATCAGAGAAGCCTGATACAATAAAACCGAAGCTTGGGCTGCCCTTGGATATTACCGGGGTGTGGCAGGCGAGGGAAAGCCCGTGGCGGATAGTGCTGGGCCCTGATGGAACAGTAACATCGGCTGTGATTCCGATGGGAACGGTTACGGTCCAGCCACGTCAAACGACAAAGGTCGAGATGAAGGACGGCAGTTGGAGCACCTACACGGCAGGTGATTGCCCCGTAAAGTACAAACATGGAACGAGGGAATTGTTTGTAGTGATAGAAATGGCTGATATCAACATTGTGTATATGACCGAGAGAATCAAAGGCACAAGTACTGACAGGTTCATTGGAGCAGTGTCGGATGATGGAAAGGTCTGGAGAACTGACTGGATAAGCCTGTTCGATTATGGCCCGCGATTTCCACAAGATCCGAACGATGTGTATTCAGGGACCCTGATCTTTGACAAGGTTCCAGAAGATCCCAACAACAAATAATGAAGTGGTTGCAGAGATATTTGGCTCTGTTGGCGTCAGCGACTGAACGAGCATCTCGTTCTGATTCAGCTTCTGGGCCAGGCTTGGCTGGGTGTTATTGCTCAGTCTTGTTGTATGGGCGCGGAGTTTTTTGGTTAAAGCGAGAGGCCGAACAGTATCATACTGCTCTTCAATAGGCGAAGTATGCCTGGCCGTCTTTTCCTGCTCCTGGCCAATCGAGTCTTATTGTTCTGGTTGCGGGTTGGTATACCCAGCCGAATTCGCCTGTGGGGGCTGAGGGGAAGGATTCTAAGTTTCCGACCATTTTCATTGTCTTAAGCCCGTTGAAGGGATTTTTGGGCATTTCGTTCATGTAACGTTTACCTGATGTTAGGGTGCCTGTTGTGAGCTGTGCGACGAAGCAGGAGGCGGTAATCGAGCCGTCTGGGTCGTTATCCTCATAGCCAGGCGGGATACTGTCATTTTGTGCGGCGTAGACCTCGATAGCACTTCTAAGTATGCGCAGGCCTTCCTTAGCCACAGATTCGTTTGCTTCGACCGCGTAATTCTGAAACTGAGGCACAACAATTGCGGCCAGTATTCCCAGCACCGCAACGACAATCATCAATTCAACAAGTGAAAATCCTTTTCGCATTTTTCCACGCGGCCGTTTAGCAGAGTTTGCAGCCGGAACGGATTCCGACCGGACACAACGGTCCCTACCGCACTATCGGCACGTTTTGACTTCGGCTTGACAAGATGCGAAGGTTATCGGGCTGTTAGGGTGGTCAAACAAAATACGGAGTGTTCAGAGGCTGGATGAACATGCGGATAGTTCTGACTTGACAGTAGTGTAGCCCGGAATTAGCCTGATAATCCTGACATATCTAATAAAGTAATGACATGAGAAAGGACGGAGCATTTTCCGGCAAGGACCGCCTTTCTTTGGTTAGCGGCAGCAGTGCTTCGGGACGTTTCGATCTCTACTATAACGAACTTGGAAGAGAGGAAGGTTAGAGATATGCCCGTACTAATTTCGGATTAGCGATGAGCCGGCACAGCATAAATCGTGTGTGCTTCTGTGCATCGTTGATCGTATGAAACCCTGTTCCATATTCTGAACATATCATAAAACAATTGAAAGGATTTGTTATGAGAACCTCAAGGAAAGACATTCGGCTCTGTATGTTTATGTTACTGTTGTTGGTTGTCCTGCCGGCTTTCGCAACTGCTCAAGGAGCTCAGAGCGCCAGCGATCCGAATTCCGCAACGGGCAGCTCTGACGTGGCGGCGATGCAGGATATGCTTAGCAGGATCTACGAGTATATGGTGTTGAACGGGCTTAAAATCATCTATGCAATCATTATTCTGGTGGTTGGTCGATGGGTGGCAAGGCTCATATCAACACTCATCAGCAGGATGCTGACCCGTGCAAAGACAGATCCAATTCTCGTCAGCTTCGTCAAGAACTTTAGCTATATTGCCCTTCTGGTTTTTGTTGTCATAGCGGCTCTGGCCAAAATCGGTATTCAGACAGCTTCGTTTATTGCAGTTGTCGGTGCGGCCGGGCTGGCCATAGGTCTGGCGTTGCAGGGCTCACTCGCCAATTTCGCATCGGGAGTGCTGATTCTGGTATTCAAGCCTCTAAGGATTGGAGATTTTGTTGAAGTCGGTGGTGCAGCCGGCACTGTAAAAGACATTCATATTTTCAACACTGTGCTCAATTCGCCTGACAATGTGCGAATCATCGTACCGAATTCGCAGGTTACCGGTGGTAATATCAAGAACTATACGGTCAATGGCACCAGGCGTATAGATATGGTGGTTGGCATTTCGTACGACGACGATCCTGCAAAGGCCAAACGGATCATCGAAAGCGTTTTGGCCGAAGAGAAAAGGTTGCTTCCTGAACCGGCCCCGAAAATCGCTGTCTCCGAGCTTGGCGACAGCAGTGTGAATCTTGTTGTCAGGCCATGGGTCAATGCTGCGGACTACTGGGCTGTTCGCTTCGACCTGACCGAGAAGATCAAGGCAACTTTCGATCAGAACGGTATCACAATCCCATATCCGCAGAGAGATGTTCATCTTATCGGCTCCTCCGAAGCTGAAAATTGATGATCAGGCAGGCAGCAGGTGAGAGGACGCGGATCGGGCGTATTTTCGGCCTTGACAAGGATTCGCGTTAGCAGCTAATATATAGTCGTATTATTGTAGTCTGATGTATTGGATGCGGCTGTAGCTCAACGGTAGAGCGCGACCTTCCCAAGGTCGATGTTGAGGGTTCGAGTCCCTTCAGCCGCTTTTGCGGGTGGATCCCAGTGGTTTCTATGCTGGAAGTCGCTGATTGGCTCGGGATGTGCGGATCAGGCGAAACTCTTGTAGGTCAGACCTGCACAGGATGAAAAGGCCTCGTTATCATAGCGGAGACCGGCGGTCTCATCTCCAGTCTGCATAAGATCGGGGACTGTGAAGTTCGTTGGATGAAGAGATTGCAGGTGATAGTTTTAAGCGTGTAAACAGGTTAGATTTATAGAAGCTTATTGACATTTGTGGAATACATATCAGAGAATGAACATAGGTGGACGTGGTTTAGACATAGTCCGGGGTGTGCAGACTGATGGAGCATGTCTTGAGTACACATGGGGACCACAGCATGAATATATCCAAGGAACAACAAAATGACCATGGGGGATCATCCGTGGCTCATAATCGGAGATTTACCCCGCTGCTACTGACCTTCTTCGGCCTGTCAGCGTTCTTTGCCGTTGGAGCAGCTCTCTACTATGCGACATATTCGTACGCAATCCATAAAGCCGAGGGGAATATTGAGAGCATGCTGCTCCAACATAAGGGGGTTCATCACTACATACAGCAGATGGCTCATCCCGAAGCGTACAGGCTGGTGGCCGAAGGCGCCGTCCCGGAAGATTTATATTCTCCGGTGCTGTTATCGTCGTCGTACATGGTGCGCAGTATGCACGAGTACTACAACAAAGAACGGGAGCTGGCCGGTCTTTCACGTTTGTACTACAAGATGGCGGCGATAAATCCTCGAAACCCTGTCAATAAGGCGACCGAGCAGGAAGAAAACCTGATTCGTAAATTCAATACTAATCGGGCGATCAAGGAATACAGGGAAATAGTGGATGTGAATGGCATAAAACACCTCTATGTGGCATTGCCATTTCTTGAGAACAACCAGGAATGCCTTCGGTGCCATGGACGCCGCGAGGACGCTCCGGTTCAACTACAGGCACGATATCCAGATGGAGGTGGATTCAGCGAGAAGCTTGGTGATATCAGAGCGATAGAGTCGATTCGTGCGCCGCTCGAAGAAGAGCTGGCAATTGTTCCAATCATTCTCACCTCGGGGGGAATTGTAGGTTTAGCAATGTTGGGATTAGGGGCTCTTAACTGGCGCTTGCGGATTATTGTGCAAAACCGTACGGCAGACCTCAGGAAACAGACCGCAGATTTGAAAGAAAACGAGCTTAAATACCGCTCTCTGATGGAGGCCGCAAGCGATGCCATTTTTGTGGCGGATTCCCAAACAGGCGTCATCCTTGATGCCAACAAACAAGCTGAACGGCTCATTGGGCGCGAACGCTCTGAGATTATAGGGATGCACCAGTTGGAACTCTATCCTGTGGAAGTAAAGGAACAGCGCCGTGGGATATTTCAGGCTCATATAACGGCAGGCCAGGACTTAGCCGAAGAATGCGATATCATCGACAGGGAAGGCCGGCGCATCCCGGTTGAGATTCATACGAGTATAGTGCAGATAGGAAACAGGCAGTTAGTGCAGGGGATATTCCGGGATATAACCGAACGCAGACGTGCAGATGAGACCCTTCGGGAGAGTGAAACACGGTATCGTACCCTGTTCGATAATGCAAATGATGCTATATTCCTGATAGACGGCGAGACGTTTGTTGAGTGTAACAACAAGACCATGGAGATATTTGACTGCACAAGGGAGCAGATCATCGGCCAGAGTCCTTACCATCCTTTTTCGCCGGAAGATCAGCCGGATGGGCACAGTTCCAGGGAAAAGGCCCATGAGAAGATCGTTGCCGCTTTGAATGGAGAGCCACAGTTTTTTGAGTGGCGGCATGCTCGATATGATGGGACCACGTTCGATACCGAAGTCTCTCTGAATTCCATCGTGCTTTTCGGGAAAACCATGATTCAGGCTCTGGTTCGTGATGTCACCAAACGCAAGGAGGCGGAAACTGCATTGTTGGATTCTAAGGCGCGGTATCAAGACCTTTATGACAATGCTCCAGATATGTTTGTCTATGTGGACGCCGAGACGGCAGTGATCCTTCAGTGCAACCAGACGTTGGTAATGGCCACAGGTTACAGTAAAGAGGAAATTACCGGTCGATCCGTCTTCGATATATATCATCCAGACTGCATCGAAGAGGCGAAAAGTGTTTTCGACTTGTTTGTAGCTACGGGCCAAGTGCACAATGCGGAGCTGCAATTGAAGCGCAAGGACGGAACTAAGATCGATGTCATCCTGAATGCATCTGCGGTTCGTGATGAACGTGGCAAGATTCTCTACGGTAGATCGTCATGGCGTGATATTACAGATCGCAAGCGGGCAGAGTCGGCTGTGAGAGAAAGCGAGAACAGATATAGGGAACTGTTTGAAAATATGGCCAGTGCGGTGGCCATCTATGAAGCGGTTGATGATGGAGCCGATTTTGTCTTTAAAGACTTCAATCGTGCAGGCGAACGGATTGATAAGATGCGTCGCAAAGATGTTATTGGCAGACGTGTAACAGAGGTGTTTCCTGGGATTATGGACTTCGGTCTGCTCGATGTTTTCCGTCGAGTCTGGAAAACCGGCAAGGCTGAACATTATCCGGTTTCTCTATATGAGGATAAAAGGATCTCCGGCTGGAAAGAAAATTATGTCTATAGGGTGCCTTCCAGTGAAGTCGTTGTGATATATGCCGACGTAACTCAGCGTAAGCAGGCGGAACAATCGCTGCGCAGGAGCGAGGCCAAGCTGGCCAGCATATTTCGTGCAGCGCCCACGGGAATCGGAGTTGTTGCAAACAGGGTGCTTTTGGAAGTCAACGACCGTATCTGCGAGATAGCCGGCTACAGCAGGGACGAGTTGATAGGGCGGAACGCCAGGATACTCTATCCGAGCGACCAAGACTATGAATACGTTGGGATGGATAAATATCGGCAGATCCAGGAGCACGGGACAGGAACAGTCGAAACCAGATGGATGCACAAGGATGGAAGAGTGTTTGACATCTTGTTGAGTTCCACACCGCTCGATCCAGATGATCTTTCTGTTGGGGTAACCTTCACGGCATTAGACATTACCGAGCGCAAGAAGGCTGAGGAGGAAATTCGCAAGTTGAACGAGGAACTTGAGGAACGTGTCGAACAGCGTACAGCACAGCTTGAAGCGGCGAATGAGGAATTAGAGGCATTTGCCTATTCGGTATCACACGATCTGCGGGCTCCTCTTCGCAGCATGGATGGCTTTAGCCAGGCAGTGCTTGAAGACTACGGCGGGATACTCGAAGAGCAGGGGAGAGACTATCTCAGACGTATCCGGGCGGCCAGCCAACGAATGGGGCGGTTGATAGACGATATTTTGAAACTTTCTCGTCTGACCCGCACAAAAATGCAGTTTGAGTCAGCGGATCTTGGCGCTATCGTAAAAGAAATCATCAAGCGCCTTTCGGAAAACGAGCATGAGAGACAGGTGGAGTGGGTGGTGGCTCAAAACGCTGTAATTAGAGGTGATAGATCACTTTTACGCATAATGATGGTTAATTTGCTGGAGAATGCGTGGAAATTCACGGCCAGACATGAAAAGGCGAGAATAGAATTTGGGCTTGAAAAGCGAGAGGGGCAGGTAGTATATTATGTCAAAGACGATGGTGCCGGGTTTGATATGAGTTATTCAGACAAGTTGTTTGGCGCCTTCCAGAGGCTGCATGGAGCAACAGAGTTTGCCGGGACCGGCGTTGGACTGGCTATCGTTAAAAGAATAGTCAACCGTCATGGTGGAAGCATCTGGGCCGAGGCGGAAGTGGAAAAAGGAGCGACATTCTACTTTACCTTGTAGACTGCATTCTTTTTAGCAGATCGTTTGGGAAAGGAAAAACGAGATGGCGGGCAAGAAAACGATCCTGTTAGTGGAAGACAACGCAGATGACGAGGCTCTGACATTGCGGGCACTGAAAGCGAACAATATCTGCAACGTCGTGGATGTGGTGCGAGATGGGGCGGAGGCGCTGGACTACCTTTTTGGGACTGGTGCTTATAGTGAACGGAAAACAAGCCCTTTGCCGGAGGTTGTGTTGCTTGATTTGAAGCTGCCCAAGCTGGACGGCATGGAAGTGCTCGAACGGATACGCGCCAACCAGCGAACAAAACTGCTGCCTGTAGTGATACTGACGTCATCAAAAGAAGAGAGCGATCTGATAAAAGGATACGAAAAAGGCGCCAACAGCTATGTCTGCAAACCGGTGGATTTCGACCAGTTCAGCAAGGCGGTCGTTCAATTGGGATTGTATTGGCTTGTTTTAAATGAGAGGCCCGGAGGCTTGAAAGGACAGTAAGATGGGAGAGATTCTTAGAGTAGTAATTGTCGAAGACAGTGAAGATGATACACTACTGGTAGTGCGGGAGTTGGAAGCGGCGGGCTACGAGCTGAAGTACGTTCGAGTAGATACAGCCAAGCAGATGAAAAAGACTCTCGCCCAGGGTCCGTGGGATATTATCATAGCCGACTACAGCATGCCGCATTTCTCCGGCCTCGATGCACTCAAGATGGCAAAGAGTGAGGATCAGGACGTTCCGTTCATACTTGTGTCCGGAACGATTGGTGAGGAGGCTGCCGTCGAAGCAATGCGTGTAGGCGCCAATGATTATATCATGAAGGGCCATCTCAAGTTTCTGGGACCGGCAGTTCGCCGGGAGTTGAGAGAGGCCATGGTTCGACATGAGAAGCGATGCGCCGAACAGATGCTCAGGGAGAGAGAGGCCACACTGAAGAGTATTTTCCTTGCGGCGCCTATAGGGATAGGGCTTATATCAGATCGCGTTCTGATAGACTTTAATGACAGGTTTTGCGAGATGATCGGCTACGCACGGGATGAATTGGTTGGGCGCAGCTCACGTATATTGTATCCATCGCAGGAAGAATATGAACGGGTGGGACGGGAGAAGTATGGCCAGATCGCTCGAAGAGGGATTGGTACGATTGAGGCCAAATGGAAGAGGAAGGACGGGACTGTAATTGACGTGCTTCTGAGTTCAAGCCCGCTTGATCCGGAAAATCTCCTGGCAGGTGTAACTTTCACGGCTCTCGACATAACCAACCGCAAGAGAGCTGAGGAGGAGCTACGGGAATCGCGACAAGACTGGCAGCATATATTTCAGGCAATCGGTCATCCTACAATAATTCTTGACGCCCAGCATCGGATACTCGAGGCAAATGATGCTGTCCTGCGTGTTACGGGCGAACCGCGAGATGAATTGATAGGCAAGCGATGCTATGAGGTTTTTCACGATCCACAAGCGACCGGACCTGTGCGTACATGTCCTATGGAAGAGATGCTGTTGTCAGGTAACACCGACACTGTCGAGATGGAAATGCAGGCCTTGGGGAGGTCATACCTGGTTTCTTGTACTCCTGTGTTCGAAGAGGGTGGCCAGCTTCGGAGGATTATTCACATTGCAACAGACGTTACGGAGCGCAACCTGGCGGGCGAAGCACTTCGCAAGAGCGAGAACCTGCTGCGTACGGTAATTGATTCGACGAATGATGCGATGATCTCCATAGACAACATGGGCCTGATAAGATTGTTCAATCCGGCAGCGGAGGAGATGTTCGGGTGCGAAAAGAAGGAAATGGTGGGAAAGCTCCTCGACAGTCTAATGCCAAATAAGTACAGAGAGCTGCACCATAAATACGTGCAGAGCTACTTTGAGACAGGCAAGCCAAACGGCGCCATAGGCAGAACGCTTGAGCTGGCGGGCTTGAGGAAAGACGGCAGCGAATTTCCCATAGCGATATCTTTATCGAAAGGTAAAATCGACGACGAGATGTTTGTTATCGCAATACTGCGTGACATAACCGAACGCAAGAAAACAGAGCAAAAGATCATGGATTACCAGACCAAGCTCAAGTCCTTGACATCGGAGCTTGTTCTCGCCCAGGAGCGGGAAAGACGGCGTATTGCGGTCGGGGTACACGATCAAATCGGCCAGAAGATGGCATTGGTCAAGCTGGAAACACAATCACTGATGGGCTCGATATCTGACGCAGAGGCTATGGCATCGTTGAGCAAAACATGCCAGCTTATGGACCAGGTGGTTCAAGACGCTCACTCGCTGACTTTTGAGTTGAGCAATCCCGTACTCTATGAAATTGGCCTCGATGCCGCTGTCGAATCATGGCTGGATCAGCACGTCCCCAAAGGGGGCGAACTGAAGTATTCTGTCGTTTCTGAACCCAGCCCGCTGAGGCCCGCCCTTGAGATGCGGATTATACTTTTCGCAGTTGTCCAGGAGCTTCTGGCAAACGTAATAAAGTATGCCTGTGCGAGTCGAGTCCGAGTCGATATGTGTGATGATGAAAGCATGATAAGGATCGATGTGAAAGATAATGGCGTTGGTTTCGATCTGTTGCAATTCGATCACTCTGTGAAGAAGACAGGCGGTTTCGGTTTGTTCCATGCTCAGGAGAGAGTTGAGTATCTTGGAGGGACGCTTACAGTCAAGTCCAGCCCGGGGCACGGTACTCAGGTTGGAATTGCCGTTCCAATCGAGCAGGGCGTAGCGTCTTGATTAGGAGGTGAAAGAAACATGAGAGTACTAATTGCCGATGATCACGCAATTGTCCGACAGGGCCTGAGGGCGTTGATTGAAAAAGAACCCGACATGGAGGTAATTGCCGAGACTGAGAATGGTGAGCAGGCTGTGGCGCGTGCGAAGGAACTTGCGCCGGATATTGTGATTATGGATATGACCATGCCTCTGCTTAACGGCATCGAGGCGACGAAGTTCATTCTCCGCGATAATCCGAACATACGCATAATCGCTCTTTCGATGCACTCTAACAGCCATATTGTCAAGGAAGCATTGAAAGCCGGTGCGCTGGGATATGTGCTGAAGTCGTGCCTTTTTGATGAACTCTCACGAGCCTTGCATGCAGTAGCGGCCAATACACATTATTTGAGCCCGCAAATAGAGAACCTTGTTGTTGAGGGCTATCTGAATCCATCACAAGACGAGGCCGGACGTATTGAATTAACGGCCAGGGAACGACAGATCCTGCAGTTGTTGGTGGAAGGGAAATCTGTCAAGGAGATCGGGATTCATCTGCATATAAGTCCCAAGACCGCGGATGCCACTCGGCGCAAGATGATGAACAAGCTGGGGATCACGAACCTTGCAGATCTGGTCCGATATGCGGTTCGTGAGGGGCTCACTTCAGTAGAATTTTAGAACGTGTTGCAGATGCGTCGGAAATCCTTAACGTATTTCCCGGGATATCACTGTAACCATATCCATAAGAAGCTTATCATCGGTCGCACTGACCCGCAGTATGAAACCTGTAAGCAAGGCTGCTTCCGACGGCTAAATGCTGGTATTAACTCTCCTAAATAATAGATAAGGAGCAATGTACAACGAGGATTTCCCTATGGCATGTTAAGTCTTTGGCTATACATGAGGTCTCCCTGAATCGTCGATATACAGAATAGTATGTAGTGGCCATTATCCTGCTTGGTGGAGGGGCAGGATCATGGCCTTTTTGGTTTTCGGGGCGGGAATCGCAGTGTTCCGAGGTATTAAGGCAACACAGGTCTACTGCTGAGCTACGATGAAATAGCGAGTTTCGAGTTCGGTGAAAATCAAGATACGGATTCATCAACAGCAACCCGAGCGGGCCGAGCATTACACACTTCAGTCGATCCTGATTCCCTGCTGTTCGAGCCAGCGTTTCAGTTCGCCCATTTCGCTATTGAATATTTCGTTGTCGTAGTCTTCTTCCAGTTTACGGATGTTTGTCTCAAGCTCGGGTTGATCTTGCACGATTTCGTCGAGTTTCTTCTGAAAGTCGTCGCTTCGCAGCTCGATATCATTGAGATCCAACTTGAGGCCCAGCATTCCGGCAAGCCGTCTTGTCATCGACTCGATGCATTTGTGATTGCGGCCTTGGACATAAGCGGGCACGCTTGCGATGAGGCTGACCATTTTCGAATCGAGCCGGCCGCAACTGACAGTGAGGTATGTGACAATGCTGGCCGGTCCTTCGTAGTTCGCGAAAGTAACACCGTAATGTTGGAAGGTGTCCTTAAGCTCGGTGTCTGAGACGGTGCAAAACAGGCGTGGTTCGCGGGTGTGCGGGACCAGGCCAGCGACGCTTCCGATGAAATATATTTTCTTGATGTCGAACTCGTCACAAAAAGAGAAGATGCACTTGGCGTAGGTATCCCAGAGCATATTCGGCTCTTTACCGAGGAAAAGGATCAGGTTGTCTTCGGCGTCGCAGAAGAATTCGTTCGATGGCGTATCGCAGAAGCGAATCAAACCATCCTTGATTTTCGTGTATGGACGGAACATCGAGGTGACTTCCATCATTCCGGGGAAGTTGTAAATGTAGAAGCCTTCCGGGTCGATCTCGGCGAATTTTTTCGCACCGAGCTTGTCGATCAGGCATTGTACGGTTCCGGTTGAGACTTCGCCTCCGTCCATCCAGCCGCTGAATCCCAGCACCAGACGAGGATCGGTTAGTTGTGGTCTTTCGTATATGTTTAGCTTGTCAGTAGCCATTCTCATCTCTATGTAGTGGATCAAGTCATTTTTTACCACAGTTTTCAACCAATGGCCATTCATTTCCTGGGTTTTAAGGCCATATTCACGTTCCGATGGTCACAGACCGGATATCACGCCAGCGGTCATCGGACACTGCGGAATTGCCCTTTGACGGGGGCCTTGCTTGCGGATAGTCTTTGACACAGGCTGACATACTGTAGAGGAGCATTGGCTCTGTGCTGGCTTGTCCGGCGAGTGTGCCTGGCTCTCTAAGCATGATTTTCTGCAAAGGGGTGACAATGGATATCACGCTGGGTGCTTTCGAGATACTGACGATGGCCGAGCAGATCGAGCGGGATAGTGTGGACTTCTATCGCAGAGCGGCTTCAAGAGTCGCCAATGACGAGCTGCGAAGTCTGTTTTCCCAGTTGGCTGATTGGGAGAGGAAACACGAGGAGATCTTTGGCGTGATGAAACGTGATGTAACTGAGAAGAGCGATAACAGCATGATATTCGACGAGGCAAGCTACGTGACGTCGAATCCGCAGCGGTTGCACAGTCTTGCTAAATCAGCGGTCAAGAACAGCCCTGAGCAGGAGCTGTCGCAAGTGCGGAACAAACTGGAAGTGCTCGATCTGGCATTGAAAAGAGAGGCCGACGCGATCAGGTTCTTCCGGGCGCTGCACAAATACGCGCTGGATGCGGCCACAAAGGCTAAGATCAAAGCGATCATCGAAGAGGAAAAGAAACACGTCAGCATCCTGACGCAGGCTCTACAGCAATCTCAATGAGGATAGCATGTTTGAAAAGACGCACGATAGTGTATAATGGGTTTGGGCGATCAGGTTAGGAGCCTGGGTCTAAGAGTCGTAATACAGCAGTAAGGGAGGCTGAAAAACGGAGGTTGTGGTCATGAAGAGCTTCAGTGTCTGCATTTTAGCGGCGGTCCTACTCCTTTCAGTTGCTCAGCAGACAATCGCAGTCCCGGTAGTATTCACCGACCGTGAACTTTGGGAAGCCAGCGTGTCTGTGCCTGTTGTTGTGGAAGATTTCGAATCGGAGCCCGTGCCATTGAACAATCCCGGTTTTCCCTACACGACTGCCGGCGGCATTACTCTCGATTGGCCATCGGGTGGAAGCACAGGATCGGGGCCATTAATGGAAATTGTAGGAAATGGCCGGGTGAATTATTCCCAGGAAGTTCTCTATCGCGGTTCCGGCAGCCAGAGTCTGTCGGTTACCTTTGACAATATCACCGGGGCGCAGGCTTTCGGCTTTGAATATTACTATCCTGATCCAACAATATGGGAGTTGCACACAGGTAGCGAGGTGATTACACTGCCGTCATGCGATGTCACAGGTCAGCAGTCACTTTTTGTTGGCATAATCGACACCGCCGGTCTGTCCACGTCATTTCTAATAATGGGCATAGGACGACCCAAGGAGAAGCTAAGCATAGATAACATCGCCTACAGTCCAATCCCCGAGCCTTGCACTGTATTATTGCTCGGGATAGGTCTTGTGGGCATGAGAAGGCGGTTGAATGTAAGGAGACAACGATGTATATCAGGTACAGCAGGTTCATAGCGGTAGTCTGTGGTTTGTTGCTTGTGGTCGGTGACATATGTGATGCCGGTGCTGAGCCGGCCAGGGGCTATTCGATACCACTGATCGACCTGGCGGACGAAACTCATCGACAGGTTGTGGTGGATCGCGAGCAGGGACAGTACCTGGGTCATCCGACAACCGTGCTCCTGGAAGATGGCAAAACGATGATTGCAGTCTATCCGAAAGGACATGGTCGCGGTGCCATTGTGATGAAGAAGAGTACCGATGGCGGGCTGACATGGTCGGATAGGTTGCCTGTGCCTGAAAACTGGGCGACGTCACAGGAAGTGCCTACGCTTTACCGCGTCGTGGACAAGCAGGGAGTAAAGCGGCTGATTATGTTCTCGGGGCTGCATCCGATTCGCATGGCCGTATCGGAAGATGACGGTGCAAACTGGACGCCCCTCGAACCGATAGGTGATTTTGGGGGTGTCGTAGCTATGGCCTCGCTGGTAAAGCTAAAGAATGGCGACTACATGGCACTGTTCCACGATGATGGGCGATTCTTGTACAATAAAGGCAAGAAGGGAGACAAGCCTGGACAATCCTACGTGTATAAAACCATCTCAAAAGACGGCGGTCTGACGTGGGGGCTTCCTATTGTTGTAACCACGCATGAGGAAGCTTTCCTATGCGAACCTGGCGCGATTCGCTCACCCGATGGCAACCAAATCGCTGTGCTGCTGCGCGAGAATAACCGCAAGTTCAATTCGTTTGTCATCTTCAGCAATGATGAGGGCGAGACCTGGAGCGAACCTCGTCAGGTCCCAGGCGCACTGACGGGAGATCGTCACACCGCCAAATACGCCCCCGATGGCAGGCTGTTCATCTCATTCCGCGACACGACACTTGAAAGCCCCACCAAAGGCGATTGGGTCGGCTGGATCGGAACATACGACGACATCGTCAAAGGTCGTGAAGGCCAGTACCGCGTCCGCCTGATGGACAACACAAAAGGCGCCGACTGCGCCTACCCACCCGTCGAGTTGCTCCCTGACGGCACATTCGTCACAATGACCTACGGCCACTGGATTAAAGACCAGTCCCCCTTCATAATGAGCGTCCGTTTCAAAATCAAAGAACTGGATGAAAAGGCCCAAAGCATCCTTAAGAAGGAAACACCATAAGGGGAGAAGAAATGAAATAAAGCCCCGAATGATGTTGAAGCATTCGGATAGACCACAAATAAAAATTCTCGGCTAACATTACCCTCTGATAATGTCGGTGATTTTCATCAGGCGGGAGATGTTGTCTCTTTCGGCTTCTGCGAGCTTGTCGAAGATGAAGCGGATGGTCTCGTGCAGTTCGGGGATGACTACGTGTTCGAGCACGTTGACGCGACGGCGGGTCATCTGTAGCTCGGTGGCAAGCAAAGAGGCCTGCTTTTCCTTTTCCGCTAACTCTATGAGCAGGTCGAACGCGCGTTCAAGGGCCAGCAGGGCGACGTCCATTTCGCCTGAGGTGGTGGCGTAGCCGTAGCAGATGATATTGCCTGATATCTCCTTGGCGAGCCTGGGGACCTTAACGTTCATAATATTAGCCAGCTCGACGGTCATGCTGAACTGCGTTGTGGGCACAGCCAGAGCGGCCCTGACGTCTTCAGGCTCCATCGAGGCGCGAGCGAGCATGAAGCGCCGACAGGTTTCCAGCAGTTCTTTTTCCACCTTCTCGCGCAGCGGTTTGATGTCACGCGCGATTTGGATTAACTGGCGTGAAAGCTCGTCACGCTTCTCGCTGAGGAGTCTGTGGCCCCGGCTGGCAAGCGCAACGCGCTTCCGCAGCCTTAACAGTTCCATTCGTGTTGCATTGACGTTACTTAGCATCTAATCGTGTCTCGTATATCGTCGTGCGTATATCTTATTGAGTACGACAGCTCTTACTGCTGCTTTTCCGGCTCACTCTCAGCCGTCTCACCATCACCTTCCTGTTCCGTCTCGTCCTTATGCTTTGCCTGCTTCTTCCTGAATGGAGTCATATACTTCTCGATGAGCTTCAGGTCGATACGCTTTAGCTCGGAGTTCTCGAACATGCTGAGCAGCTCCCAGCCAAGATCGAGCGTCTGCTGTACCGTACGGTTCTCGTAGCTGTCCTGCGAAATATACCGGGCCTCGAATTCGTTGGCAAAGGTCATGTACTTCTTGTCCTCATCGGAGAGGGCCGCTTCACCCATGATAGTGGCGAGTTCCTGACACTCTTTGCCGCGAGCGTAGGCGGCATAGAGCTGGTTGTAGAGATCGGCATGATCCTCGCGGGTCTTGCCCTCGCCGATACCCTTGTCTTTGAGACGTGAAAGGCTTGGCAGCACATCCACGGGTGGCGAAACGCCTTGCCTCTGCAACGAGCGGGAAAGAATCACCTGCCCCTCAGTAATGTAGCCTGTAAGGTCGGGCACAGGGTGGGTCTTATCATCTTCAGGCATCGTCAGAACGGGAACCATCGTAATCGAGCCCTTCTTGCCCTTGATTCGACCGGCACGTTCGTAGATCGTTGCCAGGTCGGTGTAGAGATAACCCGGATAGCCTCGCCTGCCAGGAACCTCTTTTCGGGCCGCGCTGATTTCACGAAGGGCCTCGCAGTAGTTAGTCATGTCGTTTAGAATGACCAGCACGTGCATGTCCAAATCGAACGCGAGATATTCCGCAGCGGTAAGTGCGAAACGAGGTGTGGCGATACGTTCGATAGCCGGGTCGTTGGCGAGATTGATAAACATAACTGCTCGCTCGATGGCGCCGGTCTCATGAAGATCGTCAATGAAGAACTGGGCGGCTTCGAAAGTAATACCCATTGCAGCAAAGACCACTGCGAATTGTTCTCCCTTGCCGCGGACTGTTGCCTGTCTTGCGAATTGGGCGGTAAGCTCGTCATGAGGCAGGCCGGAGCCTGAGAAGATCGGAAGCTTCTGGCCGCGAACGAGAGGATTGAGGCCGTCGATGGTGGAAATACCGCTCTGGATAAACTCGTTCGGATAGTCGCGAGCGAACGGATTGATAGGCATTCCATTAATGTCGAGGCGTTTGTCGGGGATGATATCGGGACCATCATCCTTGGGTACGCCCAAACCTGAGAAGACTCTGCCGAGGATATCGGGCGAGACGCCCAGCTCAAGCGGCTTGGCCAGGAAGCGGACGGTCGTGTCTTTAACGTCGATCCCGCTGGTTCCCTCGAAGACCTGAACGAGAACCTTGTCCTTCTCGACCTGGAGAATCTGGCCATGGCGGATCGAGCCGTCCCCGATTTCGATATCAACGATATGGCCGAACTTGGCCTCGTCGACCATCTCGACCATCATCAACGGGCCGGAAATATCTACTACTGTCTGATACTCTTTTATAGCCGGCATTTGGCGCTCCTATTTCGTATCTCGCAATTTCTTACGACATTACTGTTGTCTGAAGTTGTTTCATCTGCTCATCGATGGTCTTCCTGATTCCGACGACCTTCTCGATCTCTTCTTGTGGTATATATTTTGCCCTGGCGATCTCTTCTCGGACCGCCAGCTTGAATATCTCGGCTGTCTCCACCCCTGCATCAATGGCGCTTAGAGCCTGATTGTGGAAGTGCATTACAGTTTCGAGCATCTCGAACTGTTTTTCCATCGAAGTGTAGGTGTCCACTTTGTGGAATGCATTCTGGTGCAGGTAGTCCTCGCGAATGGAGCGTGAAGTCTCAAGTGCAAGCCTGTCCTTAGGCGACAGCGCCTCGGCTCCGACCAATCGTACGATTTCGATCAATTCCGCTTCCTGTTCGAGCAGGGCCATTGCCTTCGCGGCCAGCTTCTCCATTTTCAGGCCGAGTTCCTTGTCTTCGAAGGCGCCCTTGAGGTATTGCTTGTAGAACGAGTAGCTCGTAAGCCAGTCGATAGCAGGGAAGTGCCTCTGATATGCAAGCTCACCCTTGAGGGACCAGAAGACCTTGACCACGTGCAGCGTCGCCTGTACGACCGAGTCGGACAGGTCACCACCGGGAGGACTGACAGCTCCAATGATCGACAATCCGCCGATTCGTTCGGGGCTGCCTGTGCACTTGACGAAGCCGGCTCTTTCATAAAATGCTGCAATACGAGCGGCCAAATAAGCTGGGTATCCTTCTTCCGCGGGCATTTCTTCGAGACGCGTCGAAATTTCACGCATAGCCTCCGCCCATCGGCTTGTACTGTCGGCCATCAGAGCGACAGTATAGCCCATGTCGCGGAAGTACTCAGCGATTGTTATGCCAGTGTAGACGGATGCTTCTCTGGCCGCCACGGGCATGTTCGACGTATTAGCGATGAGAACCGAACGCCGCATCAAAGGCTCGCCTGAACGAGGGTCCTTGAGTTCTGGGAATTCGGTCAGCACGTCGGTCATTTCGTTACCTCGTTCGCCACAGCCCACGTAGACAACGACGTCGGCGTCGACCCACTTGGCCAACTGGTGCTGAACGACGGTCTTGCCCGTTCCAAAAGGACCTGGAACACAGGCCGTGCCGCCTTTGGTTATTGGGAAGAAAGTGTCGATAACCCTCTGTCCTGTAACGAGGACATTCGTCGGGGCGAGACGCTTGGCCGTTTGCCGTGGGACACGAACTGGCCACTTCTGCATAAGTTTAAGCGGCGTTTCAGTCCCGTCCTGCCCAACACAGACGGCGACTGTCTCCTCTACCGTGAAGTCGCCCTCTGATATTTTCTGTATTGTGCCGGAAATCCCGGGAGGCACCATGATCTTGTGGGCCATCAGCGTAGTCTCATTGACTTCGCCTATGATGTCACCCGGACTAACATTGGCGCCGTCCGCTACGATGGGCTTGAAGCGCCACTTCTTTTCGCGGTCCAGACCCGGAGCGGTGCTACCTCTGCTCATGAAAGCGCCTTCGAGATTCACAAGCGTATCGAGCGGTCTTTGAATACCGTCGTAGATACTCTCGATAAGGCCCGGCCCGAGTTCGACGCTCAGTGGGGCTTCGGTATCCTGGACGGGCTCGCCCGGTCCGATGCCGGTAGTCTCTTCGTAGACCTGGATCGAAGCGAGGTCGCCATGTAGCTCGACGATTTCGCCGATCAGTTTCATCTGGCCAACATGGACCACATCGTACATTCGGGCGCCGGTCATGCCTTCTGCCACAACAACAGGACCTGCAACTTTGACGATTCTGCCTTGTTTGGTGTCACTCATTATCAAAACCTTTTAACTGTTCTGCAAAATGTCTATGCCGGTGGCCATCTTGAGTACTTCACCGAGAACCTTGGTGGCATGGCCTTTGGATTCAGTAGTAAACGGTACAACCACAACACACGGAGTCGGGGCATCCCTGCAAGTATCAAATACTTCCTGCACGGTCGGTGCTATGTTCTCCGCGACAACCACGAGAGTATATTTCTCCGCAATCAGCTTGCGAGCGGTTTCATTCATCTGCTCGGCCGATTGTTCGACAGCGAAGGTATCGAGACCGAGCGCCGCAAACGGCATCACAAAATCAGCATCACCTAATACAGCTACTTTGCCCTTCATTCTTCTTCGCTATCCCTCGTAGATCGCTACGAGACTCGGTCAAGGATCAGTTTTGTGTCGAGAAAGCTCTTCTTGGCCGTCAGCAGCAGACGGACCCTGCGAATTTCATTTTCCTTCATCAGCAAATATGCTATCACGGGCTGCGGCCCGGCGGTAATCTGAGTAGTCAGCTTGAGGTACCCGACGAGGTGTTCCTCGCACTGTTGTTCGACCTTCAGGAACGAATTGTTCGAGGCGACATAGCTCGCGGACGTATCCACAATGCGGTAATAGGGTGTGGCAAAAAACATCGAACCAAGCGTTTCATATCCCGCGTCAATACCCGACCTGAATCGCTCGGTCTCAATATAGCCGCCTTCGAGAAATACATTGCGTTGTTCGGACTCAGTGAACTTCAGCCGCAGCAATGTGCGTATGTTCGTCAGGTCGATCTGAGTCCTGAATAATCCCCTCAGGAAGACACTCTTGAGCTGTCCGGCTCTTCTTAAATTGTAGTCGGCCTGCACGCGGTCGATTGCATAGTCGATATCGCGGATATCCTTGTTCTGATAGTAGGCCAGCGCCGCTTCTTCAATCGCCTCTCGCATATAGTCGAAAGAGCGGGGCCCCTCTGTCCCTTCCTGGTCGCCGGAAATCTGCTCCAACTGTTCGGGTGGAACGTTGCCTTCGGGGCTGTAGTCGGTCCCAACGGGCTTGTCGGTAAGAGTCCTGCGAAGAGCCAGACGCAGGTTGGCAAAGTCATCCCTACTGCGGAACAGCTCAACGATCCCACCATCTATCATCAAATCGCAAAAGAGGTTGCGAACGGCTGTACGCCGATCTCTCAGCATTGGCTCGACCTCGGCAAAACCGCTCGAACCCTGTGGCAGGGCGTACTCAGTGCCCGCCAGTGAATCAGCAGCCTGCTCGAAATTCTCCGCATTGGCCATTTCCTGCAACACCGTCCGGCTGAGCATCTGCATATCGAGAGCCCGCACCTGGGCCGTCTCAAATCCATAACGCCAATCATCACCACCGATTGGCGGATAATCATGGAAGTCCAGGATACATTGTTCTGTTATGGTTTCGGGCATAAAAGATTGCCTAAACTCGAATATCGCACTTCAAAATTCGCAACAAAATCAAACGACAAAAAACATCACGAGAACAGCTCTTTTGCCAATTCGATTTCTAATTCCTTGCGAGACTGATCTATGAGCACGTCGTAAGAGATATTGGTCTTGACCTTCCCACGTCGCAGCACGAAGCCACCGCCTATATTTAGTCTCTCTTCGGCAAGCCGCAGGTTACCACGTCCATGAGAACCAAGGTCGCGGTTCACGTTTTTAATGAAATTCTGGTCGATACGTGTTTCATTCTTATCGACCAGCACTTCCTCTTCACCTGTCTCGACTGCACCGAGCAACAGTTTAGTCATAAGCGGGTAGTACTCCTCGTTACCGAGGTTTTGCAACTGCCCTCTGGCCTGCTTGAAGACATCGTCAAGGATGATTCGTTTCTCAGCCAGCAGTTGTTTGGCTATTTCCATTCGCGCCGCGGCAAGGATGTGCGACTTCTCATCTTCAGCCGCCTTCTGAGCCAGAGCCTCTGTCTGCTTGGAATAATCACCGAGCTGCAGATCGAGTTCCTTCTGTTCGGCTGCCTCCTTCTGCTTGGCAGCCTTCATTACCTTCTCGACCTCGGCTTTTGCGTCGGCGAGTATCTTTTCGACGACCTGTTCAACGTCCATATCATTATCCAATCAATTGTCTTTAGACGGCGGCTTGTGCGACTTCTGCGAACGCCGGCCAGCTAATGCCGAACCACAGGATGAACAGCGTTACCAGAAGACCAAGAATCGCGTAGATCTCGACCATAACTGCGTAAACAACGCCAGCCTTGAAAGCCATCTCAGGTCTCTTGGCCGCCATCAGGATACCTGCTGCACAAACTTTGCCCTGCTGAATGGCGCTGAATAAGCCTGCAATACCAACCGGCAGACAAGCGGCCAGAATCTGAAGACCCAGCTTAATACTGACTGGCTCAGCAAGTCCGCCGCCGAAGAAATTCATCTGAAGCATAACGATAAAAGCTCCAAGAAATCCGTAGAATCCCTGAGTACCGGGCAGCACAACCATAACGAACATCTGGCCGTATCTTTCTGGTTTCTCGCTCAGTACGCCCGTGGCGCTTCTACCGGCAATGCTGATCCCAATAGCCGAGCCGATACCAGCCAGAAAAGCCGCCAATCCCGCACCCAACAAAGCAAATGCCATTCCATAACTCATTGTCAACCTGCCTTTCTTATCCCAAAGAACTACTTATTTGCTTGTATCCATGTAAATGTGCTTGTATTCCTTTGTCAGCGGTTGGAACTCCCTGCCGCCGCCTACGAGAAACTTCGGAAAAAATTCAACATATTGAAGCCGCAGCGTATGAACGAAAGCACTCAGCACCGCCAGCAGCATGTTGAATACGTGGCCTCCGATAAGTATCACGATGGTCACTATGAAGCCGATGACAGGAATATTGCCCGCGATCTCGGCAATCACATTGATTGCCATAGCCAGCCCGGCCCCGACCATCCCCAGCGCCATGAGCCGCAAGTAACTTAACACATCACCCAGATAAAAAACCGTGCTAAAGACATTGTAGAATCCCATACCGAGCCGGCCGCCCCAGCCGCCCTCACGGTGGCTGAAGAGAAAAATCGCGATTGCCGGTATGATCGCCATGTACCCGAAGACCGTGCCGAGCCATGCTGGTATAACACCTGCTTTGCTCGCGCCAAAAAGGACAATCGAGTTCAGCATTACGATCCAAGTGAGTTGATCGCAGGCTGCTGCGATATAGTCTTTATGTATTAGGTTATGTATAAAGGCAATGACAAGACCGGTGATTAGCTGGAAGTAGCCCAGGCCTATCGCGAGCCCGAAGAACAGAAGGGGTTGTTGAAACGGATCAAACCATATCATCTTCGACCTGACTGGAGCCAGTGCCGGAACGAATTTCTGTATGGCGTCGCCAAACCAGCCGCCTGTCAAAGCTCCCACAAACACTGTCGCAACCGCGCAGATGCCGAGCATCATAAGCAGCTTCTTGTCTCCCTGCATTTTCTTAACGAGAAACGCTGCAAGGGCGATCATCAGAAGACCGTACCCTGCGTCAGCGATACACATCCCGAAAAAGATCGCAAAGAACGGCATCAAAAGCGCAGTCGGATCGATATTCAAATACTGAGGCATGCCATAAAGACGCGTGACCGCTTCGAATGGTCTCACAACGCTTTTGTTTTCGATTTCAACCGGTATCTCCTCGCCCTCAGCCGGTTTAGTTTTGACGAGACTTGAAGCATCGAATCCTGATACCAGCTTTTCGAGTCGGCTGTAGTCGTGTTGCTTGACCCAGCCTTCGAGAATCACAGCCTGCTCGGTTGCAGGTGCGCTGCCCATCGTAACCTCTCTCTTGAGAAGATTCTGGTAATGATCGCACAGTATACGCAGTTTCAGCAAATTCTTGGATAATACGACAGCATCGGCCCTTTGGTCCTGAAGCTGCTTTTGAGCATGGTCCAAGGATTTGCTGTGTTCTTTAGTCAGTTCTGCTACAGTTCCGTTCATCCCTTCGAATGAAACTGCTTCGAACCCCACAGACCGCAGAATTTTCTGTGCGTCGTCGGCGTTCTCATTAAGCGCAACTATAATGCACGCATGCTTGTTGGAAGTCGAGCTGACCTTCTGGACTACGACACCAAGCTCGCTCATCTTCTCAATCGCCTGATCGAAGTGTTGAGCGGGTAACAGACCGGTCCAGCAGGTCGCCGAGTGGAGCATGCCAAGCTCTTCGACAGGACTCTTCATCGCCGACCAGGGCTTCAGCATATCGAGCGTGGACTGGAGGCTCTCGGTCAGGCCTTTCGTCTTCTCCATCGAGGCCTCGAGTTGTCCGCACTTTTCTACAAGGCTTGGAATCTGCACATCAGAAACAACGTTGTCGTATGCCTGCTTATCGATAACGGTTCGGGGCGCTAAAACGCTTGTAAGTCCCTTTGGAACTGTAGCATAGACTTTCAGAAAAGCAGCACTTCTCTCGAGCCGAACCAACAGTCCCTCGACGTCTCTTGGCCTTTCGGCCGAAACGGCGAGCTCCGGCAGATCCTTAACTACCGCCGCCTCCTCGGCGTTCAGAATCTGACAGATGCCTTCGCTTTGCAGTGCTTCGAGTAGCTCAACCGACTGCGAGCGATGACTGACAATCATGACTTTTGCCATCCTGGCTATAGCCATATTTTAGCCTCGCAAGTAATCCATTACCTTTGCGACCGCACCTGCGGTCTTACCACTTACACTGTCACGAAGTTGACGCTTCTGGTTTTCGGCTTCGGCTTTGATGCCCTCGACCTCCTTCTCGGCCTGAGAGCGAGCTTGAGCGATGGCGGCATCGACCGCCTGCTTGCGCTGCGTCTCAGCCTGCGTCTGAGCATCGAGCCTGCTATTTCGGCCCTTTTCCGCCAGAGCTGTTGCTTCAGCTTTGGCCTGCTCCTGCATCTCGTGCGCCTTGGCTTCGGACTCTTTAATCTTCTTGATCAATTCCATTTGCTTGCCTTTGTACACTCAACCCCAATTGGCTGGAAGTAACTCCCGAACAAACCGGCGTATTATAACAGACAAAAATGAAAATACACCCTATTTATTAATGCAAACGTGTGCGACTGCATCAGCGATTTGTCTGTGCACATTCCTATCCAGAATATCAGGCAACAATTCGCCTTCCGGCGCGAGTTCTGCGATTTTTCTGGCTGCGGCAATTTTCATTTCCAGAGTAATGCTGGTGGCTTTGGCGTCGAGAGCGCCTCTAAAGATTGCAGGGTAGGCCAGCGCATTGTTGATCTCGCGACCGTCGGCAGCAACAGCAGCGCCTGCCGCTATCGCATCTTCAGTGCTGATTTCACCCACTGGATTGGCCAGAGGCAGAACGATGGAATCCTTGGCCATTGACGTCACCATGTCTTTGCTGACCATGTTCGGCCGTGACACACCAATAAAGACATCCTTGCCCTTGAAACCTTCGGACAGAGCGCCCTTCTCGTTCTTCTTGTTTGTGATTTCGGCCAGCTTAGTCTTGTAAGGATTCATATTATCGGTCCTGCCACGATAGACCGCGCCTTTTGAATCATAGACAACGATGTCACCGAAGCCGAACTTGAGCAGCATTTCACTGATGGCGATGCCCGCTGCGCCACAACCGAGCATAACAATAGAGCAGTCCTGCTGTTTCTTGCCCGTTTTCTTAAGGGCGCTTATCAGTGCGGCCAGGACGATAGTTGCGGTTCCGTGCTGATCATCGTGGAACACAGGTATGTTCAGCTTATTTATAAGCTTTTGCTCGATTTCGAAACAGGCCGGTGCGGCAACATCCTCAAGCTGAATAGCTCCGAATCCAGAAGAAATTTGGACTACAGTATCTACGAATGTGTCCGGATCCTTGGTGTCTATCAGGATTGGAACGCCGCTGATTCCTACGAATTCAGCGAATATCGCGGCTTTTCCTTCCATTACAGGCAAACCGGCGACCGGTCCGATATCCCCGAGGCCCAGAATGGCTGTGCCGTTGGTTACGATAGCTATGCGGTCACAAATGCCCGTCCAGTCCCATGCGGAGGCCGGATCATCCTCGATCACCTTGCATACCTGGGCAACCCCCGGCGTATAGAGGATCCGCAAGTCTGTCTGTGAACGGATTGGAAACCTGCTGAGAATCTCAATAGCGCCACGACGATGCATTTCCAGAATATCGTCGAGAACTTCAACGATTTCAATGCCTTTGACCGCTTCCAGTGCCTTAAGCACATCGTCAAGCTGCTTTCTATCCGCCAGAAACAGCTTGATGTCGCTTATCATGCAGTCAGCTTCAGCTTCCACCGGTTCAATAGGCCCGATGTGTACGCCACAATCTCCGATGATCGAGCACAACTTGCCAAGCATCCCAGGCCTGTCGAGTATTCTGCACCGCAACGTGCATATAAGCGACGCCGAATAACGCTGCTGCCAGCTTGTTCCCTTTAATTCAATCACTGTATAGACTCTGTAATTCCATAAAACCTGTTCTCAAGACAAGGAAAATCTACCCCCCAAAGGCAATGAGCACACGAGGAACTCATGCCATAAAAGATGCGTATTCTATTTGGGAGCGTTTGCCTTGTCAAGCTTCCATTCGAGAATGCCGGCGGAAAAGTCAGGCTGAAGCTGAACTTCAATACGAAGTACAGTCGTGGTCACAGAATCGAACTTGACTGTATTGAACTTGTTCTTGGCCGTGCCATACTCACTCGGATTGGCGACTGGCTTGAATTCCTCGCCGTCCTTGTACAACAAACGCCACGACTGTGGAATACGACAGCCGCCCCCAGGTTCATCGTCGAACCAATAGACTTCCACTCCACTGGCCGTCGTGGGCTTCTTAAAGTCGTATTGAATCCACTCGATAGTGCCCTTGTGGTCCCACCACGTGAAACGTGGAATTCCCTGATCGTTCGAATTCTGAGGAACAAGGCCGTCGCTGGCCGCCGTGAGCAGGTCGTTAGTCCAGCAATGCGAGGCAGAAGTTGGTGTTGTAGGACGTGGCTCTGGGGGCATTTCCCATTCAACCGTGTCAGAATCCATTCCGATCTGCGGAAATGCGGAAATGCGTAGGTGAGCGCACCCCATGGGAATCAGTGTAACCTTCTCAGTCGGCTCCAAGGATTTGACGGGGCTTGGCTGAAGCTTGCCCACCAAGCCCAGGTGATCCTGCTGCCAGGCGGGAATGCGTTTACCCTTGGCGACCATAGTGATAGGAGCTGCTTCAGCCTTGAAAGGCTGATTATTGCTTGGCCACTGCCCCTCAACAACCTCAAAGGAAGAAGCGAGATCGTCTTCATTGACGAGAAGACCGTAGTTCCAGGGCGTAGTTGGCCGTATTTCCCAGGCAGGCCACTTTTCCGTTCCGCCCGCCTTTACATACTGCTGGCCGATTTTGAGCGAGTAAGTCAGAGGCCCCCGGTTTACCGAGATGCTGTTCTGGTTCTTGGCCCATTTCGTTAAGGTAATCTCCATCGGCAGCTCAAGCTCTACTGTGTCGCCGTTGCTCCATGTGCGATCCACGGCAATGAATAAGCCTGATTCGACCTGGAAAGAGTGCTCTTTACCATTGATAGTTACTTTTGGATTGTCGCACCAGCCCGGCACTCGCAAATAGAGCGGAAAACTCACTGCCTGTGGAGCCAAAACGCCCAAACGGATACGTCCTTCGAAAGGATATCTCGTTCCTTCGACAATGGTGACGGTGGTTCCATCGCCGACTTTAGCCGTTACCTGGCATGGTGCGTACAGCACCGCTGCCAGACCATTGCCCGGCGTGGCCATCCAAAGACTTTCAGCATAGTAAGGCCAGCCATGCGCGACATTATGCTGACAACAACGATGATCGTGTGGATTGAACAGGAACATCGGACCACCGTTTTCAACGCCAGGCGACTTACTCTTGGCATCGCAAATGACCATATTAGCACTGGTAAGGTAATGCAACGCCTTAAGATCGGGAGTCATCGACGCAGGCAGCGAATTGAAAGCCACCTCCTCGCAGCGATCCGCCCAGATTGCATCACCTGTTATTTTTAGGAGCATCTCGTCCGATAACATGAATTCTACCATCGAACACGTCTCGGCTGCTTGTTGAGGTCCGATATATCCTTCTCTACAGTTCTCGTCTGCCCCGAACATCCCGCCCGGAACCTGACCGTAGATCCCCATCACAGTGTCGTAATCACGCTCCGTGGCGTTTAGGTGCTTAGGATCCTTTGACTGCTGATAGAAGATGGCGGGTCCTCGGAAGCACTGTGTAATATTAACGCCATGCCAGTTCGGCACTCCCGCAGTCCAATCAGCCGTGTTGCGGTGAACCTTCTCGGCCAGTTCGAGCAGTTTCTCGTCGCCTGTGCGATTATAGAGCCAGTAGACGCTGGCAAGATTATCGCCAGCCCGCTGCTGCTGCCAGTAAGGCAATAGAAGGTCCTCGTCTGGTATCGTCAACTGCCAGTGGAAGTATTTCGTCATTAGTTCCAGAACACGCTCGTCCCCTGAGTACTCGTAGAAGGACTGTAGCACGTTGAGCATAATCATGTTGGGCCAGATATCCGATTTGCCTTTGAGATGTGTAAGATTCGATCGAGGACCGAAATACCCATCCTCCCGCTGGCTGGCGATAGTAGCGTCGATCCAGATGCGGGCCTCGTCGATGATGCGCTTGTCGCCAAGAACGTATCCTAAATCCCCGAAGCCTTTGAGCCAATATGGCAGTTCCTCCCAGGAGTTTTGGCCAACACCATCGGTGCTTAGCCACGCATTGCCGTCCTTTTTAAGGAATCTGCTGATTTCCGCCAGATGACCTACAAACCCCTCGGCTTCAAGCTCAAGCTGCCTTCGCACCCAACCCTCAGGCCGAATAGCCCCTATCGGAAGCTTGATAAAAGGACTGGGCAGCAGGGGGGCTCGATTGCCAACATAGAAATCATTCTTCATCGTAGTATCAGGCTTTGAGACCACTTTCACGCTCTGATTTCCGCTACAGCCGGCAAATGCCAATAAGGGCAGTACGACTGTTATTGCCAACAATCCTTTTTTGAACATCTTGAACTCCTTTTCTTGCCAATAGAACAGCAGCATTTTTCATCCGAATCCCGCTCAGCCGTCTGCAAAGTTCCTGCGATCCCGACTGTGAACGAGAAACGCAGATTATACGAAACACGAGCTTCACTTGTAAGAAAAAACACGGGCCGGTTCGCTGTCAAATAAGAGCGGTTGGATTCGTATTCATCGATTTGTCGTTGCGTTGGAGCGTTGCAGCAATGATATCGAGAACTGTGCGAGATTAGCCGTAGGCATTCCTGTATCGATGGAGAATGCGAGATCGCTGTACCCGATTGGTGATTTGTCTATATAGATATACTTACGGACATGGAGTGGCAAGCCAGTTTGCAGCCAGGGCTTCTAAGTCCTGGAAATCCACGATGTCATCATCGACCAAATCGGCCCCACCGCACTCACCACAGCCTGCCTGACGCCAGTACTGGGCGAATATAGCCAGATCGAGCAAGTCCACATAACCGTCTGCGTTCAAGTCCGCTGGCATTGGAGTCCCCTGGTAAAGGTGAATCTTGCCATCGCCCGATCCGATGAGTACATCGAGATAGGCGTCATCAGTCCAATAGCAGACAAAGGGTCTGGATCTTGGTGTGCCGACTAAGTCTATAGCAATACTGTCTGATGTGACGAGTTCGTAGCTGGCAAAAACAGGCGACTCGTCGGTCCCGATATTGCGATAGAAGAGCAATCGCCCGTTTGTTTCACCCGTTACAATGTCCTTATTGCCATCGCAGTCAAGATCGAGCACTTCCGGGCTCGAACGCGAACCGATATCGAGATTTCCTATTTCAGTCAGTGCTAAAGTCTCCACCAGGAAATCAGGCTCAGTTTCCGCTCCTTCGTTGATAAATATGTGGATTCTGCCATCGACAGCACCAGCCACGAGATCATTTCTACCGTCGCTGTTCCAATCGACAAGTGTCGGCGTGGCTCTGCTGCCGACGTATATGTTAGACTTGGAGCCTGCTGGACCTACCTGCAAGAGCGTTCCGCCGTCAAATATTGGCTCTTCGTCTGTCCCGATATTGAAAAACAGCCTGATATTGCCTATCGACAGGCCCACGAGCAGGTCTTTACGATCATCGTCATCCCAGTATACCACCCGAGGGAAACAGCCCATGCATCCCGATCCGGTACAGACAAGATCGGCCCCGTTCGATTGGACGTAAATAAAGTCTGAGAATTGAGGTTCAGCTTCGGTTCCTGTGTTTAAATAAACGCGAACCTTGGCAGTATAACCGCCGCTGCCTTCTCCTACAATCAAATCCATCAGCCCATCGCTGTTCCAGTCTGCATAAGATGGCACAGAATAGCCTGGAACCTGTATATCGACCCCGCCCGCCTCGACAAGCTCTTCAGATCCAAGATCGAGCACTGTGCTATCGGCAAATCCACGCCCCGCGACCATCGAAACCACGCAAATGACCAATATGACTATAGGCAAAGCTTTCATGCGATATCTCCCGGCTTGCGGAACTGCTGCGCAATTCCACCTTAAGAGCTGACCTTGTGCAAAACTCTTGTTAAGAGCATTCCCGATCAGCTATCCTATGTAAAAAGGAGAGAGATCTCCTCCTTAATTCCGACCTTCCATGGAACCATATATTATACCCCAAATCCCCCACCATGTCAAGCCGCACCGCCCTAAAAAAACCATCCTAAAGCCCCTAAAGCACTTGCTTTTACACCACACAATTGAATGTCTTGGTTAAGCCGGAATTGGACAACGATGATTTTTGTGTTAAGCTACTGCCATCCATTCGAAGGGACGTTTTCCCTTGGCCCTCATCTTCTTGCGAAGGGCCAAAGGGAAATTGTTCAGTATGCGTGCATGGTGGGCGCAAGACCGTACTTGTCACAGACATCAGAAACAGGTTTGTGCTCGAGCAAGTGGAGCCTGACAATTTTGACCTTACTCTTTGAAAGTATAGTGTTTTGCTGACTTCTTTATGGACAACTTCTTACATCTGTCAGCTTTCAATGTAACAGCTAAACGCGATTTATGAAAAGCCCCCAATTCCGACTGAGGCATTACAATAGAATGCACGCATCTGGCTCTGCCCTGAATATGGCTTCGGCTGGGGGGTGTATGAAAAAAAGTGATGAAATAACAGTCACGTCAGGGTGGTGCGATTATTGAATCCATCAGTAGTGAGATACAATAGAATCAGGAAAGTCAGTATAAACACGATTGAAGGATATAGAATTACTTTACACTTGATTGCGTAAGCCTACAATATTGAATATGAAAAGTCGGAGCAGAAGACAAGTTGATTCGCTGTTATGTGCCATCGTTGGATTGGTGATGGGCGTTGCCTGTGTTTTGTGGGCGGCGGCGGATGGTTCTGATGGCCCAATGAATGATGATGGAGTTATAAAAATGCATCAAAAAGGTCTTGAGAATGTGAAAATAACCGTTGTTTACGACAATAATCCCTATAAGGAGGGCCTTGAGACTGAGTGGGGCTTTGGGGCTGTGATTGCTGGGGCGCAAAAGACCATTCTTTTCGATACGGGCGGCAACGATGCGCTTATCAGGAATATGGCTAAACTGAAAATCGACCTGACTGCAATCGATACAGTGATTATATCTCACAACCATTGGGACCATACAGGCGGGCTCGATGCCTTTCTCGCTAAAAACCATAGTGTTGCGGTCTATGCGCCCATCTCATTTCCCGATGAATTCAAGGATAAGGTTCGCAATAGCGGCGCTACGCTTGTGGAGGTTGATAAAGCGAAAGAGGTTTGCCCCAATATTTACCTTACGGGGCAGATGGGCGATCAGATCATAGAGCAATCGCTCGCTATTCGTTCAGACAAGGGCCAGATCGTATTGACGGGCTGCGCACACCCAGGGATCGTCAAGATCGTTCAAGCTGTCAAGGAAATGACCAACGAGGAAATCCTGCTCGCAATGGGCGGGTTTCATCTGAAAGGCGACTCAGAGGAAAAGATCGAGCAAGTTGTTGAGGCTTTTGAAGAATTGGGCGTTCGATACGCCGCACCAACGCACTGCACAGGGGATAAGGCCAGGACACTATTCAAGCAGCACTACAAAGACAAATACCTACCCGTCGGTGCGGGCTATGTGCTAAAGGTCGCCGAGCTGAAATAGCGATGTCTTACTTTTCTCGTGCGGCCAGACGCTTCTTGATATCACGGATTTGCACGTGAAGAAACATCAAGTATGAAAAGTAGATTGTCCACGCAGCGCCGAATGCAATACACAAGTCACGCATAGTCTGTTATATCCCGTCAAAAAAATTTCTCAACGTATTTGAGTGCTCGCATCGATCGAGGCCCTTACTCGGAGTATTTCCGTTCTTATCCAGATCAGTGCGGTTGTAAAGAGCAATGTCCCGAGAATAGCCAGACCGAAAGCCGCCGCTTGCCAACGGCTATCGAAGCTGACGTCGGGGCGATGCATGTCATTAACGAAGCGGGCGCTGATATAAACCAGAGGCACATCGACAAATGCGATGATGCCAAACACGGCCGATATTCTCGCTCTCTTGATCGGGTCCTCGAAGCTGGTTCGCAATATCAGGTACGCTGCATATAAGAACAGGAGCATAGCCGAGGTCACCAGCCTGAGGCTTAGAGTCCACCAGACACCCCATGCGGCGTGCGCCCAGATCGAGCCTGTGACGTTTAGCACTAACGCCATCATTAGGCCCACCTCAGCCGAAGCTGCTGCCACACGGTCCCAGTCAGGCTTGAACGCCATGAGGCATTTTATCGAGCAAACCAGCAGCACTGTAAAGCACACAAGGGCCGAGATCGACGCCGGCACGTGGATGTAGACGATGTTGTACACCAGATCGTCCGACACAGCGACGCTCAGCGTCAACACAGTCGAAACTAAAATAAGACACAAGCTGGAAGCCACAAGCACAAAACGCATCGCTGTTCCTATTCGCGAACCACAAAACCAAATAAAAGCCAACAGAGGGTAACAAAGATCGCGTCGAAAGCAATCATATACCCAAGGGCCGAGCCGAAACCGCCAACCATGCCAAGCAGACCGAGATTGTCTGTCTGCTGAGTGCCTGTATTCAACAAATACAGCAGGGCGGACGTAGCAGGCAGCATCATGGGGCAAAGCGCCGCCATCGCAAGCACGCTTAAAAGTGAGCCTGAGCCTTGTGTTTGCTGAACGACCGCTCCCAACAGGGTGCCCAGGCTGCATACGCCAATATTGCAGAGCAGCAGGACTGCAACCAGCTGCACCCACGCGCCGGTGGGGGCTGCCTTGAAAAGCACAAAGACTACAGGCACAGTCACAAGCTCGAAAAGGCAAAGCCAGACAATATTGACCAGCAGTTTCGCCAGATAGATTGTGCCCGGATCGGCAGGGCAGAGCAGCAGAGAGCACATGCAGTCGTTATGTTGTTCGAGGGCAAAGCTCTTCTCGCAGGCAAGAATAGCCGAGAACAACAGCGAGACGAGTAGAACAGCACAAGCCAATACGGCGGGATATGGCGCCGACTCAGAAGCTATGCGGAAGATCCACCCGATGAGCAGACCAAGCATAATCATTGTAGGCAGCAGTTGTTTCGTCCTGATCTCGCTGAGCAGGTCCTTTAGGAAAATAGCTCGAATTGTGCCTGCGAATCCGCTCAATTGGCGCTCCTCGCAAAAGCAAGATAATCCGTTGTAAAAGCTGCTGTGTCTACCTGCGACGTTTCGCTGTTGAAGATGAAGCTACCAGCCTCTAAAACAGCCACGCTCCGACAGCATTGCAGAGACAAACCTACATTGTGCGTTGTCATCAATATCGACCTGCCTCGATCTGTGAAATCATTGAACACGCCTATGAGATACCTGCTCGCATCGGCGTCGAGCCCTGTGAATGGTTCATCAGCCAGCAGGACCGAGGGTTGGTGCACCATCGCGCGTGCAATGGCGAGTCGCTGTAGCATCCCTCGCGAAAGGACGCTTGCACGATCGTAGCGATAGCCATCCAGGCCTGACTGTATCATAAGCTGCTCGATACGCTGTTGGGCCTCTGCAACACCATACAGATCAGCGAAAAATCGAAGGTTTTCGAGAACGGTCAGTTGGGGATATACCATCGGCTTGTGAGAAATATAGCCAATTAATGTACTGGCCTTTTGTGGTTGCTCGTGCAGGTCCAGACCTGAGATCGTGACCTTCCCTGCGTTGGCGCGAACAAGGCCCGCCGCGATTTGCAGAAGCGTAGTTTTGCCAACAGCGTTTGGGCCATAGACGCAGAGTGACTGGCCCGCTTCAAGAGAGATGTTGATATCGTTTAGCACCAAGTGACTGCCAAACGATTTGCATATTCCCACGAAGTCGAGAGCAAATGGTTGCTTGGAAGATTTTTGCGATTCGTCAGCCATGTCGGCTCCAGAGCGGTTTTCACACCTCGAAGAGATAATGCTATTTCTGACTGACCTTATCATCCAGCTTCACTTTGTATTTCGATTCACATCTTGTCATTATCTTGCCGGCTTTGAAGACGCCATCATTTGAGAGCTTGCCTTCTATGACAACTTCTTTGTCTTCTTCGAAGTTCTTGGGCAGAACGCCACGAAATGTCACAGGGATCGTATGTGCGTTGCCCGCCAACTGAAAATCGACGTGCAAATCGGCGATTTTTGCAATGGAGCCTTTTTTGACCATACCAGCCAGGCGAACTGTGGAGGATTGCCCGGTCGGCGCCGATTGGCTATCGCTCTTTTGCAGAGCGCTGCCCTGGGGACTTTCGATGAATTCGTCCACAGAGTAATAGTATGCATAAGAAGACTGAAGGCTCTGAAACAGCAAGTATCCCAAGGCTCCCCCAATAACGACGATAGGGATTACAGTCTTCAGCAATCGAGTTCTATCCATGTTTTTTCCTGTGAAATAAGCTGATTATCGCCCGACACTGTACGTAAAAGCCGCGATTAATGCAACAGCACAACTCTTGTGAAACAATTGCCGGGCTTTCGTCGTAGAACAATTAGGAAGTCCCGCTTGACAGGATAACGTCTATTGCAGACAATACGACACATATTGGCTGAACCAGATGAGAGGTCTGAATTATGCGTTTAGTCGTGAAAAAAACCGGTCATACCGTAACTGAGCTGAATTTTTCAAAAGGACCTGTCCGTATTGGCAGGAGCACCGACAACCAGGTTGTTCTGCCCGATCGTGCGGTGTCGAGACAGCATGCAGTGCTGTTCGCAGGCGATGATGGCCAATGGACACTCGAAGATCTCGACTCGGCAAACAAGACATATCTGAATAATAAGATAATTCACCAGGCACAAGTGGAGAATGGTGATTCTCTGCGCATTGGGGCTTTCACGATTGAAATCGATCTGCTATCAGAAGCTGAAGGCGATGAGCCTATCAATCTCGAAGATACGCTTGTCTCGGCGCCATCGGCGCCTCAGACGATTATCAGAAAACCTGGCATAGACCACGCGCCTGATATTATATTGCCTGCGAGAAGAGCCAGGGACTATCTGCGGGCGACAGAGGCTATCTGCAAGAGTAATACAACCGATGAAATATTAGAGACCCTGCTCAATATTCTGCTGACCCAGTTGAACGCGCATCGGGTATGGGGGGCATTGAGAATAGATCCGACCGGCCCAATGACGTGCCATGCAGGCAAAACCCGGCACGACGATTCGGTTAAAGTGGAAGATATAGAACTGTCCGACAAGATAAAGCAGGCAGTCGAAGAGAGGGTATTTCTATTGTTGCCGCAGGTGCGAGGCCGAATGACCAACGTGCCTATATCGTCTGCGATTGTCGCACCTGTGACCGATATGACAGGCTGCTTCGGCGTGCTTTATCTTGATAACACCTCTGACGATGTTCGATACACGTTGAGCGATCTGGACTACCTGATGTTGCTGGCTATCCACTCAGCGGTCATCATAGAGAACTTCTGATCTGCGCAGGAGCTTTCATGCCGAGGCTCTTTCTATCGAAAGTGGAATACTCTGTGACTTTCCAGAATTAGGGCTGTGTTTCCACCGTACACCTTCCCGCTTTCTGAGACAGCATGTTCGTCTACTCTGCGGGCTCGCCGGTCAGCGAGATGCGAGTTATCCTGAACGGCATCACGCCTCGCTGGAAATTGTCGTGTATAGTCAGAACAATTCGTGCCTGTTGAGGTATCTGATCCTTAACTGCGAACTTGAAAGTCGTCCTGTCGGCAACGGACGTGTGACCCGCACTGCTTACTGGTAATTCGGTATTAGCAGTAGCGAAAAAGCTCGCCGATTTCAGGTCCTCCGCTGGCATATCGAGCGCAAGGCTCAGGATTGTGGGATTGTTGCCGTAGGGATCTTCTTTGATCGCGCTTATGACTGCATTCAAAGCCTGGCCTCTGGCTCCAGACTTCATAGGCATAACACCGAGGTCCAGCTCCTTGTCGGCTCCTGCGATGACGTATTCTAGGTTGCCGCTTAGTTCTTCGATAACCTTGACGTTATAATCAGGAAGTGCAAGTTCAACATCGAACACAGCAGTCCTGCGGTCTGTTGACAGTCTAACGAGCTTGATTCTGCACTGCCACGAATGTTCAGGCAACAAGCTCTTGCCGGTATTTGTTTGGGCTTTCTCCAAACTGCCGCCCGATATCTGCAGAACCGGCTCAGGCAGTTCGGCGATCAGCGAAAGCGTGTATCCATCGGTTCTGCCGAGGGGAAGCACTCTGCGTTTAATGTCTGAGTATCTGACAAGACGTGCACCGGCCACTTTGACGCCTACCTCACCTGTAATCGGCCCTGCGGTAATGCTGCTGCTATCAAGAGGTTCAGGAGTCACCGGGGCCGGGACAATTGGTTCGGTTCGTTGTGGAGTCGGCGCCTGTTGCGGCTGAGCGGATTGCAGGTTTGCAATAGCTGCCTGCTGCATGGACATCGCCGCGACTACAACTTCTTGCACGTGCTCTTTGGGAAGTGCAATATCAATCTGCATGGTTCCATCGCTGGCTGAAATTGCGTAACTGGCATTGCTTGTTATCTCTGCTTCGATTGGGGGTAGCTTGATTGGTAACATCGTCGCTACTAATTTGATTATGTCCAGTATACTGAACGTGCCCACGAAGTTGGCGTTGGTTGCATCGGGCAACAGCGCCACTATAGGTGACAAGGCGGGTCCCATCTGGCTTGGTGGCTTTGCCTGAAGCTTTGCCATTTTTACTGCCAGTTCCTGTGAATCAGGTGTAAACATAGCTTCCATTGGCCTATTAGGAATAGCTGCTATTTCGACCGAAGCATTCAATGCGCTTGCTGTGGGATTGAGGCCAATTGTAACGAATTCTATATCCTTGGCGGCTTTTGTTAAAGATTCGAGATTCATCATGTTAGGGCCTAAAGACTGGCCCTGCTGATTTGCCATACCATTTGCTTGTTGTTGCATCTGCTGAATTTGTGGTGATAGTCCGGATGTGCTTTTTCTGGTGTCAACGAAAAGCCTGATAGGTTTTGACGCTACTTTGGGAGCAAAGATTTCCATGTCCCCAATAGGCGGATTGGATGCTGTGGCTGCAACTGCATTGGCTATTGCAATCGCTTTTTCAGAGAAAACATCCGGAGTCACCATTGCATAGGCGCCTGCTTGTTTGATCAGCATTGAATCCGTTCCAACTTTTATTCGAGAAAAATCCTGAGCGTCAGGCCCACTGCAATTGGGATTGGATGTAACAAACTGGTCGTATTCCGTTACTGGAACCAGCAAGGCCACAAGCCCCGAAGTTTCAGGCGATATCTGCCTTGGTTGACCAGGTGTCTGCGGCTCGGGAGGTGCGAAAACAAATACCCCGAACGTGCCATTCATGTCGATGCCCGCCAGTTCGGGATTTCCGAGGATCTGTGCGAACTGAGTGCGAACCCGCATTTGCACTCCCATAGGCAACGGTGAAATGCCTGTAAGAAATCGGTCCAGCGTGCTCAAAGTGTATTCGAAGCTGTCGATTTCCACCACTAATACACTCTCGGCCGGGGCAATTTTTAGAATATCGCCGGGTTTGGCTCTTGCACCTGGATTCTGGTTCTGAGCTATGGCAGGTGAGATGCAAAACAGGAGAACCAGACATGTCAGGAGAACGCTGATTTTGGAATGATTTGAATTTGCCATGTTTCATACCCTCTAAAAACAGATGCATACCCTTCCACGAATACTATAATGATGATACAAAGTCATGTGCATCACTGTCAACTCTAATATATACGCACTACCGGCATGTATCTTCAGAAACATATTTGTATTCGAGCATGGTTTTTCCCATCGTGGTTGACGCATGAAGTTTTCTGTTGGATCGGCTACGAAAGCATCGATAGTGCATGGTGTATATGGCGTTCATACGTAGTGTCGGGCTTGTGTTCTTGAGGTGCATCTGATACTATAGGCAGTAGACATGGAGCAACAATATGAAACTGGTCTTAAAGGGTAACCGCCAGGCCATACATCTTATCGTGGGCGCTATCTTGGTGGGCGTCATTGTCATTGCGGTCGTGCTGACTTTCTCCTATATGACCGCGGTTGACATAGATGATATATTGGCGGGCTATAGCGATGAAACCCAATACACCGGCTTGACCATTCTGTATCCACTAACTGAGACGCTTTTCCCGCCGGAAATAATAGCCCCCACGTTTCGCTGGAAGGATGACGTTTCCCAATCCAATTTGTGGCTCATTACGATCAAATTCGATGGCGATGGTAAGCGAATAAATTTTCTCTCCAGGCAGTCTCAATGGAAACCTGAAGAAGCCCTTTGGGAGACGATAAAAAAGCTGACCCTGGAAAATAAGGCATACGTTACAGTGCTTGGCGTCAATCGCTCTGCCCCAGGTGTGATCCTCTCAGGAGGCCGAATCTCAATCAGCACGTCCCAAGACGAAGTGGGGGCCCCATTATTTTACAGGGAAGTGCACTTGCCTTTTATCGATGCAGTTAAAGATCCGTCACGTATCAGGTGGCGTTTCGGTGCTATTTCAACGCCTCGCCAGCCCCCCGTCGTTCTTCAGAAACTGCCGGTCTGTGGCAATTGTCACTCGTTTAGCCAAAGCGGTCAGGTAATAGGCATGGACGTGGACTATGCCAATAGCAAAGGCTCGTACGTGGTTACAGATGTTGCAGAGGAGATGGTTCTTGCAACGAGCGACATCATAACCTGGGACGATTACAGGAAGGATGATGCTGTACCCACCTTTGGATTACTTTCTCAGGTTTCTCCGGACGGCAAGCTCGTTATCAGTACGGTAAAGGACGAGTCAGTTTTTGTTCCCAAGCCTGGGCTGGCCTTCTCTCAGCTCTTCTTTCCAATCAAAGGCATTCTGTGTGTGTACAATCGAGAAACAAAAACCTTTCGCTCGTTGACGGGGGCGGATGATCCCAATTATGTCCAGAGCAATCCATCCTGGAGTCCCGATGGGAAGTACATCGTTTTCGCCAGAAGTGAGGTATACAAGCTGAAAAACGTCCGTAAAAACAGGAGCGTGCTTCTGACGCCTGAAGAATGTGCTGAATTTCTCGAAGACGGCAAGCCATTCCTGTTCGACTTGTACAAAATTCCCTACAATGACGGAGAAGGCGGCAAAGCCGAACCTCTTGAAGGGGCTTCCAACAACGGTATGAGCAACTACTTCGCCAGGTATTCACCCGACGGTAAATGGATTGTTTTCTGTAAAGCGAAGAGCTACATGCTCCTCCAGCCGGACAGTGAACTTTTCATTATCCCGGCTGAGGGTGGCGCCGCCAGGAAACTGCGCGCCAATACGAGCCTGATGAACTCCTGGCACACCTGGTCCCCCAACGGCAAATGGCTGGCGTTCTCGTCGAAGGCCAATACGATTTACACACAACTGTTCCTGACTCACATCGACGAACAGGGACACAGCACTCCCCCCGTATTGTTGGAGAATTTCACCGCGCCGGACCGGGCCGCCAACATACCGGAGTTTGTCAACGCCAAACCGTTGGCGGTCAGGAATATCCGCGAACGTTTTGTTGATGATGTCTCTTACGTCAGAGCAGCACACGAATGCCTGAAAGCTAACGATTACGAATTCACGGCGCGACAGTGCAACAAGGCATTGTCCCTCAATCCTAAGAATGCAGATGCACACCACTACCTCGGTATGGCATTGTTTGGTCTAAGGCAAAACGATGAGGCAATCACACATTTATCCATAGCGGTAGAAATAGAATCCCAAAACGCCGAAGCACACAGTCACCTCGGAGCAGTTTACGTTGCGAAAGGTATGCCTCAAGAGGCTATGGGTGTTTTGTCCAAGGCGATACGCATCGATCCTAACGCTGGTGACGCTCACTACCATCTTGGTGTGGCGTTGTATCAGCTCAGTAAAATCGACGAGGCGATCAAGCACTGGTGGCGCGCAATAGCGCTCAATCCGAAGGATGCCGATGCGCACCATAGCATCGCACTTGCTATGCTTCGTCGCGAGAATATCTCCGAAGCAATCAAGCATTTATTGATAGTGGTGAGTTATGAGCCTGATAACGCTGAGGCCCACCAGGAGCTTGGTTTGGCGTTCGCCCGACAAAAAAATACGGAAAAAGCGGCAAATCATTTATCAGAGTCCGTGCGTATCGATCCCAACAATGGAAACTTTCATTACAATCTCGCCATAGCGCTGGCCTCGCAGGGAAAGACCGACGAAACCATCAAATGCCTGACAGAGACACTGAAGATCATGCCCGGCCATGCCAAAGCGCATTATAACCTTGGCATAATGCTTGCTCGCAAAGGAAAGCTCGAACAGGCCATCGAGCATTGGCTGGAGGCGGTGCGGATAGATCCAGGCGACGCAGCAGCGATGTCAAAACTGGGGCAAGCCTATGCAGAAATCGGCAAGGTTTCTGAGGCTATCAAGTATACAGAGAAAGCTGAAAAACTCGCCGATGCTGCCGCAAAGAGACAGCGCATGCAACAAATGCAACAGCGTCTCAAACGTTACAAGCAAAACAAGTCTTCAGGAGATACTCCAGGAGCAATATAGTAGAAAGTTATGCGTGTTGAACGTTAAACCATCCTGTGATGGTTGAAAATGAGGCTGGGCCGTTGTATACGATTCTGAAGTTTATCTTCTGAACCTCCACATATCAACGGTAACATTCTCGGCCGACAGCCAGTCTACATGCCAATCGAGAAACAGAAAGTTGCACCCGTTCTTATGCCTGCTCTGCGCTACCCGTCGCCCTCTGGTCACATCCTCACTATCCGACGATGGCAGATGGCCCGGGTTCCAGACATCGCAGCGATTGTTGCCGTCGCTGGTTGCGGCTGTGACGATGTGTCGCCAAGGGCCGTCTTCGTTGTCGGCAAGGTAGATAGTGCGCGCCCGCTGCGTACAGCCGGTAAGTCTCGTAGGTTGAATGATTTCCCTGCCGGTCACATCGCTTCTGTCGTCGAAAGTCCAGCCGTTGATAACGAAACAGATTGTCTGCTCCTTCTCCGGATAGCTGGGACAGCGGTAAATCTCAACATTCCGGTAGTCATCGTCCCTGGGCTTCTGCGACAGAAAAGGCATGAACAACTGAAACCAGGCCTTTTCCGACTGGCCGGCGGCGCCACGCGGCACATATTGATCGTAATCCTCCGCGTACATGTTGGCGCCAATTCCCACCTGGCGAAGGTTATTCATGCAGAGGACGTTTTTACCCTGCTCTTTCGCCTTGTGAAGAACCGGTATTAGTATCCCCATGAGCAGAGCGATGATTGCGATTACAACCAGAAGCTCGATTAGTGTAAACGCACTCTGTTTGCCCATAGTGTTAACCTTCATTATACACAAACGCTTATGCCGTCTCAAGAGATGATGTAGAGTGTCACTATTCTGCTCTATGGCCCGGCATTTTATACACGACCTTTTGTTTAATCTACCAAAACAGCTAACGTCCTTTCAACTAAATTAACTGCAAGCTCTTAAAACGCGGTTGTTGTGTATACCCATTATTAATTTGCGGCGGTAAATTGAAAAGGGGCCGCCAAACGTATTTGACGACCCCTTGAAATCTACATTAGGGAACAAGCATATACCTTAGTTCTGGGTCTTGAAGCCTCTCAGCCCCGAAGACCAGCCATCACTTCGGCCCACTGTGTTCTTAGCTTCCGCCCAGTACCAGTACCGCGTACCAGGTGTCAGACCTGTTAATGTCAGACTAAATGTCTGGCCGGCTCCTACGTAACCTGTCCAGGACGTATTGGTTATCCACATATCGCCCTGTTTCCAGTAGCAGAACCTGTATTCACAGGCACCGCCTCCATCGTTGGTGACCGTGCCTCGCAGTGTTGCCGTATCGGTTTCGATCGCGTTTGCAGATTCGGTCTTGGCCACAGGCTTTGCAGTGGCTTCTCCACCGATAGAGATTACTATGCTAACTGCTGAACCACCGAGCACTGGCGTATCCTTCGGAGGATTCTGTGTCATTACCTGTCCGATAGGCATGCCGCTACTGTAGCTGTAAGTAACAGCCCCAACCGTAAGACCTGCTGCTGTAATGGCTGTTTCTGCATCGGTCTTGGTCATTCCGATTAAGTTCGGCACAGCATGAGTTGTGATACAGAACGGAACAGTGCCGTCACCGCTGATGCCGTTGAAGTTCGGATCTGCTGCATCACTGACGGATACATAGCATTCCTGTGAATCTGCAACAGGCACCGTCCAATCGTATTGCTTCGGATCGGTATTAGGCACAGTTGCGATTGGGTTCCAGGTTGCGCCGTTGTCTATGGAGTACTCGATTGCAACGTTCGCAATGGAAGGATCAGCAAGCCACTGTACCTGGAAGGTGCTGCCACCCAGAACGCACTCGCCACCGCTTGGCAGAATGACTTGGATTGGTCCAGTCAGTGTTGTGAACCTCAGCAATCCTGAGTCCCAACTGTTCTGGCCGAGAGCGTTTTTGGCCTCTGCCCAGAAGTAGTACTCTGTGCCTGGATTTAGCCCTGTTACGACTTGGCTGAAGGTATCACCAGCGTGGATGCTACCAGTCCATGACGTGCTGGTAACCCACATATCACCCTGTTTCCAGTAGTTAAATCTATACTTACAGACGCTGCCAGTGTCGCCCAGAAGAGTGCCGTTAAGTTTGGCGCTGTCTGTGCTGATTTCGGTAGCGGGATTCGTTTGTACTGCCACGAAACCATCAGCCTGTGCCATCCAGGGGCAGTAGTCTACGTTTTCCGAGACCGGATTGCCCAAACCGTCGGCGTTTTTCATATCGGCCACTGAAACGTACTCACAAGGCGGTACCTCTATGGTTCCTATCGGATCTAATGGTCCGGATGCATCGCCCCAGTAATTGTACTCGGCATTTACCGGTGTCGCATTGGCGCCCTGGACGATCATTGCTGTCCCATTGCCTTCGAATACATTGTGTATAATCGTATGTGCTGGATACACCATTGCGCTACTCATCACGAATCTGACGGCTGTATCATTATCCTGGAATTTGTTTTCCATGATAGTGCTGGGAAGATGTGTTCCACCGCCACCACCGTAATACTGCCAGTCAATTGCCGGCGTCTTGCCGCCTGGATGCAAGGCATCGCTGGCATTCTTGAAGATATTGTGGAAGATATGATGGTCTCCGAATGTCTGACCCGCAGTATCGGGACAGCCGTGTCCATTGTAGATGGCGTTGCTGCAACCATCGAACATGTTGTCGTGGATGTCATAGGCCTGGCTGTTGGACATTGCCATACCACCCAAGGTCTCATCGATATTGTCGTAGACGCATACTGCCGCATTTCCTCCGGCGTCTCTGGCGGCGAATCTGTTGTGACACAGCCACATGGAAGTAGCCCAGTGATTACTATTTCCAGACGCCTGATCTTCTATGAATCGGTTATCGTGAATGCTGAGGTTAAGGGGACCGCTGCTGGCGTGGTTAATCATTATTCCTGTGCTGTGACCTACAACAGGATTAATCCGGCAGTTGAAGGTGAATCCGTAGATTTCGTAGTTCATAGGATTGGTGTATCCCAACATGCTGCCATTAATGCAATATTGATTGTCGGGAGCAACCCATGTAACTACGTCTCTGCCTGCACCGGCGAGGATTACGTCCTTACCCGGCGTCAGGTTGACTCGTTCGTTATATAGGCCAGCCGCGACGTGAACCGTGCTGCCTGAAACCATGTTGACACCTTCCTGGATACGACCGACGCCTCCCGTCTGCGGGCAGTTATCGTCCACCCACAGCGTGGAGAAATCGCCTTGGAATCCGGGAGCGGGAGCAACTATCAAGTTTGTCCCGTCTGCAAGCCAGGGTGTATAATCGACAGGGCCTGTCACTTCCCCTGCAACGCCAACTGGAGTGGCTGTGCCCCACCAGTTGCCTGATGCGTTGATGGCGTTTGGAAGTGTCGATGCGTCGACTGCAAGGCCCGAAGTTGACGTTATACTGTTGCCTGTGATTGTGGCATTGACGCTATACAAGCCTTGACTGTGCAGAAGAATGCCACATACGAAACCATCGATTATATTTTCGCAGATTACGTTGTTCGTATCGTATGGAATTTCCTCCATCCAGAATAGATCGCCATGATCGCCCTGGACGATTGCGCAACCTTCGGAAATTGCAGCGCTTGTGCTTCCAGTCGAAGTAAAAGTATTGCGTTTTACTATGTTGGGAACAGGAGTGCCCCCAATACCACGACCGAGATAGATACCGCTATCGCTGTCGTTCATTGTGAAGGTGTTCTCTTCGACAGTTGTTCCGGCACATCCACCGAGATAGATGCCCCAGTTGCCAGTGGCCGCAGTAGTGTTGATAGTGTTGGATGAGATAAAGCTATTGTTATCTGCATTGTAAATATACATTGCAGTGGAGCCTGGGCAACCTCCAGTCTCACCGCCAACCATGGTCATGTTGTTATTTTGGATCAACATTGTCTGATCGACATTAGGATTGCGATAGTAAATCGCCACCGCCGGCCAGGCATGACCGTAAATAAGGCCGTATGCTCCTCCGATATCTTCCAGAGTATTACCAGAGATTGTCGAGGTGATCCCTGAACCGGCCGGCAACGCTGGTTTAGGTGAATGGTAGATACCCATTCCCATTTTCTTGAGCGTGTTGTCGGTGACGGTAATTTTTGAAGCATAACTGCTGATACCGCGTTTGAATTCGACATTAGTTATAAGGCAGTTTTTAACCTGGTGTCCGCCATTTGATGGGCCGTTGTAGTAGCTCAGCACTATACCGCTGTTGTGAACGCTGTGTATATTCACGTTTTGCACGATCAGGTTGTTGGCGGTGGTTGTGCCTACAGCGTCAAAGTTAATAATCCCATTGCGGAAATTACTTTGATTAGAGAGCGACCCACCTTGAGAAATATTGTTGGCGTTGCCGTCAATGGTGAGTCTCCTGATTTCAACATTGTCGCTGACCACAATAAAACCCTGCTGGCTGGACGCATCGAAGTCTGGTGGAGCCGATGGTGGCACAGCCGTAATAGTATCCTCAGCCGATGGGGCAACTACGACATTATTGCGTGTTTCACCCTTCACTGTTAGCGACTTGTTTACAACTATATTCGATTCGACGTAAAGACCATTCCGGACGTTTACAGTATTGCCGGCTGTTGCGCCATCAACCGCTTCCTGTATGTAGGTAAAGTGATCGTTTGTTACGTCCCAGTCTACTGGCAGACACCAGATATTGCCGGCTATCTCCGCCGCTGTATCAGCCGGATTGCGCTCTGATGTAAAGAAACAGTAGGTGTCGCCGCCACTGTCTTTGAAACCGGTAGGCCACATATCGACCCAGTTGTTCGTTTTGTATTTTCCGCTGGTGATCATTACATCGGCGCCTGCCGAAAGAAGCGTGTTCAAACTGGCGCCAACTTTGGCCTTGATATATTGTTTCACCCCATCCCATGGTGCGTATGCACATACATAATTGCTTCCGACTTTGTAGATTGTCGGATCGTAAGCACCTAATTCAGAGGCTGAATCGATCTGATTCCAGGCAGCCCCTGTCCACTGGTGAAGTGTTTGATTACCACCTTGAGCTCTAACGAAGTAGAGGGTTGAGCCATCACAGAAGAATTTACCTGTTCCGGCAGCAGTAATAATCGTCTTCTCAGTGCTCCAACTGCCGTTCCAGAATTTTGACTGCCAGTTGCCTCCCTGTTTGTAGACTAGCCAGAGTTTGCCACCGCATGATGCGGAATCAGAATGGGCTGCACCGTCG